>NZ_JAAHBQ010000065.1 GCF_020144665.1 Oscillatoria salina IIICB1
AAAATGAAACCACCTGGGGAGAAACCATAATCCCCATCGCAGAGAACGAGCTAGTTAGGACATCCTCATTTTCAGAAAACTTGGCTATCATAGGCTCTTATCGTTGTTTACTGTTCACTGTTTACTGCTCACTGCTATAATCCCCAATCCCTCCTTCTCTAGATAGATTTAGGCAAATTAACACAGCCAAACGACAATTTTGTTAAAAAGCCTACAAAACTTCTCAAGAGATTTGCATAGCCTGAGAGGAACTCCAGTGCTTAAAAGTTTCTTAAAGCTTCGATCGAACCAGCTCAGGAAAAATCAGGTTATGACAAAAACAGATCCGAAAAAGAAACTCAACAAAATCGAACAAGCCAAAGCGAAAAAACATCCTTTATTGCTCAAACAAGAACTAGAAGAATTCGCCAAAATTGGTTGGGAAGCAATGGATGAATTCGAGCGCGACTACGGATTAAAATGGCTCGGATTTTTCTATCGTCCCGTTACTCCAGGCAAATTTATGCTGAGGATGCGCGTTCCTAACGGTATTTTAACTAGCACTCAGATGTGCGTTCTCGCAGAAATTATTCAACGTTATTGTCACGGTGCGGGATTTCAAGAACAAGGAAATGCAGACATTACCACCCGCCAAAATTTGCAACTGCGAGGAATGCGAATTGAAGATATTCCCGATATTTTTGAGCGACTTTTAAAAGCCGGTTTAACTAGCGTTCAGTCAGGAATGGATAACGTTCGTAATATCACTGGTTCTCCCGTAGCAGGTATCGATGGAAATGAATTAATCGATACTCGCGGCTTAGTACGTAACCTCCAAGATACGATTACTAACAACGGCGAAGGAAATATGGGTTTAAGTAACCTTCCTCGTAAGTTTAACATTGCCGTTGCTGGCGGTCGAGATAACTCAGTTCATGCCGAAATTAACGACCTTGGTTATCTTCCTGCTTACAAAAATGGTAAATTGGGATTTAACATTATTGTTGGCGGTTATTTTGCTCCCAAACAATACGTCACAGCCATTCCTCTTGATGCTTGGATACCGCCAGAAGATGTAGTTCCCCTTGCCAAAATTATGTTAACTATTTACAACGAGAATGGACCAAGGGCGAGTCGGACAAAATGCCGACTTATGCACTTAATTAAAAGTGAAGATTGGGGAAGAGAAAGATTTCGTGATGAAGTCGAAAAGAAACTAGGACATCCTTTAGAATCAGCAGCAGCAAAAGATGAAATTGATTGGGAAAAACGAGACCATATTGGTGTTTATCCACAAAAACAACCGGGACTAAATTATGTAGGTTTGCACGTTCCTGTCGGTCGTTTGTATGCTGAGGAAATGTTTGAATTAGCGAGAATGGCGGAAGTTTATGGTGGTGGAGAAATTCGTTTGACTGTTGAGCAAAACTTGATTATTCCCTATATTCCTGACTCTCGTTTAGAAGCATTTTTCAACGAACCATTAGTAAAAAAACGCTTAACAATTAATCCAGAAAAGTTAAATCGAGCCTTAGTTTCTTGTACGGGTAGCGAGTTTTGTGGTTATGCAATTATTGAAACCAAAAACCGTGCTTTAGCGATGATTAAGGAACTCGAAAGCGAACTAGAAATGCCTAAACCAGTACGCATTCACTGGACTGGCTGTCCCAATTCTTGCGGTCAACCTCAAGTGGCAGATATTGGTTTAATTGGTACGAAAACGAAGAAAGATGGGGAAGTAGTCGAAGCCGTAGATATTTGGATGGGTGGTAAAGTAGGTAAAGATGCTTGTTTAGGCGAAGAAGTTAGGAAAAGAGTTCCTTGCGATGAATTGAAAAATATGTTAAGGAATCTGTTGCTCGAACATTTCGAGGCGAAACCAAAGCAGAAAGAGATGGTTACTGTGTAGAAACTTTGTTAGCCGTGGAGAGACATATAACAACGAATAACGATCGAAGCCTATGCTAGCAAGGTTTTCCGAAAATGAGGATCTCTTGAGCTAACTCATTCTCTGCTTTTTTTGACAACTCTTGATTGTCTGGTATGGAGATGTGACTGCGATCGCCGGATTTGCTGTCATTGTTAACAATTTTCTCTCTTCAATCGATTCCTTGAACGACCAAAACCGAACAAGAAGCGTGATGAACCACATGATTGCTAACACTACCGAGAAACATTTCGCTAAGACCTTGACGACCGCGACGACCAACGACAATTAAATCTGCACCCCAGCTACTAGCAAGTTCGCGGATACATCTACCAGCGTCGCCGATACGCCAGTCCCATTCAGTAGCTACACCTTCATTGGTAGCGCGATCGCCAAATTCACTCAGCCATTGACGGGTTGACTCGCTTTCTTTTTCTAACTGTTGGTGCATCGATTGAGAAAAGTTTGCCAGGTTTTGACCGTAAAGATCGGTATAAGATCCTACACTTTGATATTCCAAAGGCAACGAATGAAATAACATTAATTTAGCGTTATCTTTTTTGGCTAAATCCAAAGCTTGCTCAAAAACAAGTTTACCTGCTGGTGATTTATCGAGGGCGACTAAGATTTTTTGATATGTCATTTTTGCTACCTTGAGTTAAAAATAATTGTTGGTCAATAAATTTTGTCCCTCCGCGCTTGGTTTGGTAGCAGAGAGACAAACAAAACTTTGCTTAAAGGGAAGTAACGAATTTTTCCAAACGTTTCATTCCTTTTTCGATCGAAGTCATATCCGTGGCATAAGACAGACGAATACAATTATCTGCTCCGAATGCTACACCAGGAATGGTCGCAACTTGCTGAGAATCGAGTAAAGCGTTACAAAAATCAAGAGAAGCCATACCTGTTGTACTGATATCAACAAACAGGTAAAAAGCGCCATTGGGTTTGGGACAACTTAGTCCGGGAATAGCAGAAACTGCTTCTAGCATAACTTGACGCCGTTGGGCAAAAGCCAAACGCATTTCTTCCACAGGTTCTTGAGAACCGGATAAAGCCGCGATCGCGCCAAACTGAGCAAAGGTACAAACATTCGAGGTACTATGTCCTTGAATAATTGTCATGCCTTTAATTAATTCTACAGGTGCGGCAAGATAACCAACTCGCCAACCTGTCATCGAATAACTTTTTGCAAAGCCGTTACTGGTAATCGTACGGGCAAAAATTTCTGGATTAATTGCACCAATACTGAGATGTTCGGCTCCATCGTAGAGAATTTTTTCATAAATCTCATCCGAGACGACGAGTAAATCATTTTCTACCACCACTTCCGCTAAAGCTTTAATTTCATCGGGTGTATACACCGCACCAGTGGGATTTGAGGGAGAATTGAGAACAAATAACTTAGTTTGGGGAGTTATTGCCGCTTTGAGTTGTTTGGGAGTAATTTTATAATCGTACTCCGCCTTAGTCGGGACAATTACAGGTTCTCCTCCAGCCAATTTCACCATTTCCGGATAAGACAACCAATAAGGAGAAGGGATAATCACCTCATCTTGTGGTTCAATCAAAGCCAACATCATCCCAAACAAAGAATGCTTACCACCATTAGTTACAATGATATTTTCCGGTTCGTAAGCGAGATGATTATCAGATTGTAGCTTCGAGGCGATCGCTTCTCTTAATTTTGGTTCCCCAGCCGCCGGACCGTATTTAGTTTTTCCTTCATCTAAAGCTTGTTTGGCTGCTTCTTTAATATGTGCGGGTGTATCAAAATCCGGTTCCCCAGCGCTAAAACTACATACATCTACCCCTTCTTCCTTTAGATGCTTCGCTTTAGCCGCGATCGCCAAAGTAATCGAAGGCGGTACTTTACCTACTCTTGCTGTTAATTTCATCCTCTCTAACTACCCCACTAACTTTTTTTAGTTATCACGTACCCGCATTTACCAGTTTTCAGCTACCAGTTTTCAGTTAACAGTGAACAGTTTATTCTCTAATTCCCCTTATTTTCCAATCTAGCTGCCCTCATAACTCTCTGTGGCAAATCATCTTAGCAAAACTCGGTATCAGCGATCGCTTAGGGATTGGGGATTGGGGATTGGGGATTAGGGATTGGGGATTGGGGATTAGGGATTGGGGATTGGGGATTGGGGATTAGGGATTGGGGATTAGGGATTGGGGATTGGGGATTGGGGATTAGGGATTAGGGATTGGGGATTAGGGATTGGGAAATCAGTTATCAGTTACCAGTTTATCCTTCCTCCTTGTCCTCCCCCTCTCCCTTGTCCTCCCCCTCTTCCCAATCACCAGTCCCCAGTCCCCAGTCCCCAGTCCCCAGTCCCCAATCACGGTTCGACAATATTAAACCAAAAATCGAAATCATCCAGCAGTCCCAACAACTCACTAAATTTCCCTGCGTCACCTTCAATCTGTAACTCAGAAGATTCTCTTTTCTCTTCAATACTCGACAAACCTAAACTAATATCGATTAAAGCATCCTTTGTCAGCAATACCTTAGCGTCTGCATCTTCCCTTTGCAGATTAGCTTGATGCACCAACACGCCATTTTCTACCGTAACGAAATACTCTTCCTCCACATCCGTAAACCGAAAATTAAGCTTAATTTCCATTTCGGCGGCTTTCGGTCCATTGACACGTACTGCGAGATAATCAAAGAGCATCCCTGGTGTCATCACCTTCATCGTATCTGGATCGTCAGGGCTACCTGACATTTCTCTGTCACCTAAACCGTGTCGCAACTCTTTTGCGCCCATCAAATAAATATTACGCCATGTCCCTGCTTCAGCTTGATAAGCTAATTGTTCGTAAGTATCAGCGAGAAGCTGACGGGCTTTGAGGTTCGAGGGTTCAGCAAAAACTAGATGGTTTAAAACTTGGGCTGTCCAGCGATATTCGC
Source organism: Oscillatoria salina IIICB1 (assembly GCF_020144665.1). Taxonomy (NCBI): domain Bacteria; kingdom Bacillati; phylum Cyanobacteriota; class Cyanophyceae; order Oscillatoriales; family Oscillatoriaceae; genus Oscillatoria; species Oscillatoria salina. The sequence continues at coordinate 4,827 of NZ_JAAHBQ010000065.1, forward strand.
CTTTTTCAAAGCATTTTTGCGCTTTTGCTAAGATTGTTTCCCCACCACCCATAAACTCAACATATTTTTGGCTAGCTTCTGCGGGTGGTAACGGATGAAGATTTGCTGGGTTAGCATCATACCAACCAAAATAACGCTGATAGATGGCTTTGATATTGTGGTTTAACGTGCCATAATAGCCGCGATTGTACCAATACTTACCAATGGATTCGGGTAAATTGAGAATTTCGGCGATTTCAATGCCAGTATAGCCATGATTCATCAAGCGTAAGGTTTGATCGTGGAGATACTTATAAGCATCGCGATGAGTTTTCAGGTATTTGGTAATTTTATCTTGACCCCACCGGGGCCAAAAGTGACTGGCGAACATTACTTCGGTTTGATTTGCAAACAAGCGAATTGATTCTGTAAGATATTCTGCCCAACTTTTGGCATCACGGACTAAAGCACCTCGGAGAGTTAAAATATTGTGAATCGAAGCATTAGCATTTTCTGCCATGCAAAGAGCTTTAAACTGGGGAAAGTAGAAATTCATTTCTACAGGCGCTTCGGTTCCAGGTGTAAGTTGAAAGATGATTTCTACACCGTCGATAGTTAGTTTTTGACCAGTATGAGTAATATCGAGAGTAGGAGCAATTAAGCTAGTATTTCCAGTCGATCGCGCGATACCTAAACCTACGGTAGTGTTTCCTTGGGGATTTTTCGGTAAAAAAGGACCTATTTGATAAGTAGCGCGACGCAACATTGCACTTCCAGCGATCGCGTTTTCCCCGACAGCGTATTCCATAAAGCCTTCGGGGGCGATAATTTGCACTTTTCCCGCTTCAACGTCAGATTCGCAAACAACCCCTTTAACGCCGCCAAAATGGTCAAGGTGAGTGTGAGTATAAATCACTGCTACCACTGATTTATCGCCGAGATGAGTTTTCACCAATTGGTAAGCAGCAGCCGCAACTTCCTCAGAAATTAGCGGATCGATGACAATGTAACCCGTATCACCGACAATAAAAGTAATGTTCGAGATATCGAAACCGCGAACTTGATAAACGCGATCGCTAACTTGAAAAAGTCCATGTTTCGCTAATAACTGTGCTTGTCGCCATAAACTAGGATTTACTGTCGCAGGTTCTGTCTTTTCGGTGAGAAAATCAAAAGCCGTAAAATCCCAAACCTTTTTTCCCGTCGCTGTTTTAATAATTGGTTCATCCCAAGTAGCAATAAAACCCCGTTCCACAAACTCAAAATCTTCGGTATCTTGGAAAAGAAGTTGCTTATAAACTGCTTGATTAGCAGCGACAGTAAAAGGCGTTGCTGGTTTCGGACTTAATTCTCGTTCCATACTCTAATTACTGAAAAATTATTACTAGACAAAGCACCACTAAAATATCGACTGGTTAAAGCAAATCATTTACGTACCGGACTATTTAACTCCCGACATTTTTCCAAAGCAGCTTGATAAGCTAACTCGTATTCTTTCCCACCTAACATAACATCCCCATAATAAGCATAAGGTGTCTCCCCATAAACTGGTAAAGGATCGTCATCCGGATAATCTTCCCCAGCTTCTTCAATCGCCGCTTTAAGTTGTTTCGCACTCAATTTTTGAGCAGCAAAATAATAAAGTTGGTCAGCACTTTTATGCAAATGTGGTAAATTCGGGTCTACCAAACAATCTTCTAACTCTATCCAAGCACATTCAAGAGGACGATAAGGTTCACCTTGCCAAACTAAAAACCCTTGCACATAAACCGCACCCTCAATCACCAAAGTAGCCTGATAAGCCTTTTCAAAAGGATTGCGATTTTTCTTACCAATTTTTTGAGCAATTGCTTCCGAAAGTTCAGTATTTAAAACTTTATCCATAACCACCCTTTTCCTAGTTGTGCGTAGTTCGTTACCAAGATTTTCTCCACCAATTAATCATCTCTTAGTTTAATTCCTAACTCAACAGCAAAACAATTAATTTTCACAACAAATCTCTAATAATTCCCAAACAACTTTGCGCCTACTCGAAACGAGAACGGCTAACGCCGAATGCGCCTTTGCGCGAAATAGAAAACCAGCTAGTCCCACAAACAATCTAACAATTTAAAGCACCAAGCCAATCAAAATTACCCTCGCGTACTCGTTCCACTTCCGGCATTTTCTGTAAACGCATCAACTCAGAAATAACGGCAATTTCTCGGTCAAAACCATTAGCTGCCACAGCTAAAATCCGCTTATTTTTCACATAAAAAACGATAAATTCTGACTCAGATAAATCTCCTTGAACGATCGCCTCATCCCAATCTTTTACATGACCAACATAACGCATTTTAATGTTAAACTGTCCCGTCCAGAAAAAAGGCACGCCTTCATATTTTACCCTATTTCCTGTCATATTTAGTGCCGCAATACGACCGTGTTGAGCAGCCAAACGCCAATGTTCGATTCGCGTCGATTCTCCGTTATACCAATAAGGAAAAGTAGCCAGATCTCCTGCGGCGTATAAACCATCAGTTACTTGCAGATATTCATCAGTATTAATGCTATTATCCTTCTCGTTAAGTTCTACTCCTTCGAGATAGTCTGTAGCTGGTGTTACGCCAATTCCAACTATCACTAAATCTGCTGCTAATTTCTCGCCATTGTCTAAAATTACTGCTTGTACTTTGCGATCGCCAACGAACTCTGTAGCTTTAGTTCCTAATTGAAAAGTAACGCCGTTTTTTTCAGGTATCTTTTGGTATATTTTGCCAATTTGTTCGCCAAGTAATTTTTCAAAAGGAACTTTGTCTGGTGAGACAACAGTTACAGCAACGCCTTGCTTAGTTAGACTAGCAGCAGTTTCCATACCGATAAAGCTAGAACCAATAATTACAGCTTTTTTGCTTTCGTCAATAGTAGTAACAATTTCGTCAGAATCTTGATAACTACGCAAAGTAAAAACGTTTGCCAAATCCGCACCAGGTACTTTTAAATTGTTAGCTTTAGCACCTGTTGCTAAGAGTAAAGTATCGTAATTCATTAGCGAATCATCGGCAAAAGTAATTTGTTTGGTTTTAGCATTTACTCGGACGACAAATTTCCCAGTAAGTAATTCAATGTTATTTTCTGCATAGAAATCAGCATCTCGTAGGGGAAGCGAATCTTTTGGTACTGTTGAACCTTGTAAATACTGTTTACTCATTACTACTCTGTCATAAGGTAGCTTTTCTTCAGAGGTAATCATAATTATTTTTCCGGGGAAACCCTCATGAAGCAAAGTTTCAGCAGCATGGACTCCCGCAGCACCCGTACCGAGAATAACGAAAACCTTATCACTAACTTCCAGATTCTGTTGTACCATCTTTGGTGGATGTTGCGAAGGAGCATTTTCGGGAATTGTAACGATAATATTTTCCCCTTCCAAACGAACTGGAAAATGAGTTAAACAATCTAAACCAGGAGGTTCGTACTGTTCCCCAGATCTGACATTATAACAAGCATTATGCCACGGACAAATGAGGCGATTGCCACTTAAAATACCTTTGGCTAATGGTGCAGATTGGTGAGGACAAAAAGCGCCTGTGGCATAATATTTGCCGTCTACTTTTGCTAATAAAACTTTTTGCTTGCCAACTTCAACTTGCTGCATTTCGCCATTTTGTAAGTTATTAATTTTAGCGACAACAGCACTAAGATCGCTCATGTCTTCTCCTGATTTTTTCTCGGATTACGCCAGCATTCTGGCGAAAAAAGATAGAATTTTTCATCTGACTTGAGGTACAAAAGTTACTTTCGTTAGTCAAGGAGAGTAAGATTCTGTCGTCTGTGGGCAAAGTCTCTAGTTTGACTGCTCCCCTCCCTCCGCGTTGCTAAAGGGAGGGGATTCTTAAGCCATCCAAAAATGGACTCTTAAAGGCGTAGTCAAAGCGCCCCTACTGACTCCTTTGAGAGAAAATTTCAAAGTCGCCGCTACTTTTTTGAGGATGTTAGCCGCACCATTGCAGTCAGCATTGATCGAACTACCATTTCCCGAACGATATAATCCTCGATTAATTCGCTTTCCTGACGGTTTCCAGCTAATGGGTTTTCCACCATAAGTCGGCAAGAAATCATCATCTAAAAATGAGGCTTGTGAGGTATACGATTCTTCAGTTTCGACAAACTCAATTCCATATAATTCGCACAACTGCTTGATACGTTCTTTGAGTTTAGCAGTGGGAACTTGTACAAATGACTGATTATTTTTTGCCCCGATATTCATGCCATCTTTTTGACCTTTATTCCACCCCATAACAAGGCAACCAATCCCATTTTCTAGGCAATGATTGATCGCCAGTCTTGCGGCTTTATTAATTGCATCCCGCATCCGTCGATTACGCTTTTCGGTGAGGAGAGCTAATCGTTTAGACCAAAATCCTTGTGGTTTCCCTTCTTTAATCGTAGCAATCTGCTTATTATAAAATTGGTTGACCGATTTAAGATGTTTTCCATCAACAATGAAACCCGTTCCTACGTTACTAACACAGGTTAACCAGTTATCCAAACCATGATCGATACCGAGAACTTTGCTTTTATCGAACTTAATTTCTAGATTTTCTAATTGATAAACCCATTCGACATAGAAGCAACCATTACGAGGGAGAATCCGAATTTCTCGAATTTTCTTAAAGTCGAGATTGGTTGGAAATGGCAACAGAAACGCATCAACTCCGAATGCTGCTTTTACCTTCTTTCCGAGCGGAATTCTCAGTTTATCTCCCTTTAATTTCAAGGCTTGCTTGGGATAGGTTATCGTTGCCAATCCTCCTTTTTTTCTGTACTTAGGAAGTTGCGGACAATTTCCTAATTCCCCTTCTCTATACTTCTGAGAAAGTTCTTTATAGGATTTGAAAGATTCAGCTACTCCTCTGAGAGTTTGTTGAGCCGCTTGGGAATGGAGGAATTTATAATTTGTGTTTCCTTTCAAGGCTTTTTCTAAATCATATTTATCCGGGAGATAATGGCATTTAAAATACCATTGACGAGCTAAATAGATTCCACAGTTAATAAGTTTATTGGCAGTTCGGCAAAGATACTCGATGAATGGCAGTTGTTCTGAGTTTTTAATCAGATTTTGTTGACAGCCAAACAATTAACATCACCTCCTTCTGTTTGGAGAAATTTTACCACAAATATTTCCTTGGTACTACACTTCTAAAAAGTCGCCCTCCGCTCCGCTAAAGGGCGAGGCTTTAAACCCAGTTTTTCTGGTAAGATAGATTTGGCAAGGTTGGCACAGCCATCCCCAACGTCAATCGCTATAGTGAAGCTAGTCGAACTATCAACGTCAAATTTAATGACCGACACACAACGTCTCCAAGCCTATCAAACTTTAACTCAACAACTGCTCGATTGTCCTAGAGGTGAGGAGCTTAAACTCTTGGAAGCAAATCGAGAACTTATCGATCCTCAGTTTATCGCTGTTACTGAAGAAAAAGCAATTGAACTAGAAGAGGCGGGAAATACCGAACAAGCTCAATTTTTGCAGGCTTTTGCGGCACAATTGAAACAGGCTTTTGCTGAGGTTGCTCAGGTAGTTAACCGAGAAGGAGTGGAAAGCCGCGCTCAAGCTTATTTAATGCTCATTGATGGAATGCTACAATGTTCTACTGGTGAAGATGTGGCTCAACTGTTGAGCGCTAATCCAGATTTAGTTGATGCTGGTTTGGTGCAAATGATTGCCAAAGTGGCTCAAGCAATGGCAGCGAAAGGACAAAATAAATCGGCTAGTTTTTTATTACAAGTTGCTACTGATTTAGCGCAAATTATTAATTCCGGTTCGTAGTTATTGGCGATCGCAATTTGGATTTGAATAAAACTAGGGCAGTTATTTTCTGCCCTAGTTTAACTAAAAAATAACTAGTTGTCATTGCTTTTAACTTGATAATTAAGGGGTTCGCAAAATTTATTGACTCCTTGTTTAACGGCGTAAATGACTACAGGGGTGGCTAAAATTGAGGGACAAATTTTCCCTTGGATGAGATATTTTACGGCTGCTGCGATTTGATTATTTTGTAAATCTTCTTTAAATACATCTTGACAAAGAGCAACTCGACATCTTTTGGCTAATCCATCGAGATAGTCGCTAGTATCAGGTTGTTGTCCAACTTGAATAGCGAGGGAGATAGCAGCGTCTTCTAAATCGCCTTCACAATCGGCGATCGCCTCTAACGCCGATTTCGCCTCAGTCAAGTCTGATAGTTGGGAGCGATATTGAGCAATATCTTCGAGGGTAATAATTGTCATAAGCTAACTTGAGCAGACTACTGCAATAGTTACATTTAACATTAAAATACCTTGACAACAAATCAAGATTTTATCGGACAAAAGCTTTGGTTTCCATGTCCCGACTCAACCAACAATTAATTACTTCTTGACTGACTTTACTTGGTGGAGCAACCTGATAAACTCGAATTGGTTTACCCCATCCACCTTCTCTTCTTTTCACAGTTAGCTTTAAACCCAACTTTGCGAGTAATTGACGTACTACCTGAATAGGAGAAGCATTACTGTTAATGCTCACACCCAATAAATCTCGCACTTCCACTGCAAAAGCTTTCACTAACTGGGTCAACTGAATCAAATCCGCATCAGAATTTCTCAGTTCCCGGTTTGGGGCTAATACTGCTGATAAATTAATTTTACGCAAAAACTGCACTTTACCCAAGAGTAGCCTTTGATTGAAATCTGGAGGAAAAACTTGGATTTCTCCACTCGTTAGCAAGTCATCCAACAAACGCGAGGTGTGAGCGAACAAAAATTGATAACCTACTGTGAGATAATAGCGTAGTAGCAGCGCTGCATACAAACCGCGATCGTCTTCTTTTACTAATTCTGGTGTAACCGAAATTTGATAGCGATATTTAAGTTGAGCTTTGCGATGTTGTTGGCGTTCCCGTTCGCTTTTTTGTCGCTTTTGTTGCAAGATACGATACTTTTTTTCGTCAATATCTTCTGCTTGAACTATGCGATCGCAATAACTATTATAAATCTTTTCCCGACAGTTATTTACTTCTGTTTTTGTCTGCTTCTCTTCATTTTCTTGCAAGGATTCAGCAGCAATAATTTGATGTCCTTCTTCAGTTAGCGCTGCTAGCACAGAAGTTCGATAATCCGCCATTTCTGCATTAACTATCGCTGCGCGATTAGCCCAAGCTTTTAAGGCTTTGGGACAAGAATTTGTCTCTAAACTTTCCGAACCAACTGTTAACAACATTTGGATATTTAGTTTAGTTTGTTTGCGCTGAGAAGCAACTAAACCTTGAGGTGTAACTTCTCCTCCACCTACTTTTGATAAACCTTTTTTGGCTACCCATAAATGACGCGGGATTGCTTGTCTTATTCTCGATAGTGCTTGTCGGAAAGAATCACAAGTTTGTACACCTTGTCCAATTCCCCAAACTGAGTTAAAGTGGTGTTGAAGATCGATACTTACACCAGTTTCAATTGCAGGTGAAGTAATGACAATGTCGTACTTGACTAACTCTTTATTCAATTTTGACATAATTCCAAAAGCAGGATTTTGAGGATCGGTCGTACTTTCGGAATCAATCCTCAGAATTGCTCGATCGGGAAATTTATCTTTAAGGTAGGCGGCTAAGTTTTGGGTACCCCACTTGCTTTTCTGTTTTTGTGCGGAACAACAGATAAATACTTTTTCACCTCTAGCTATAGCTTTAACTAAATTATAGACTAATCCGGCTGGAGTTGCTTCTGCGTAGTGGTAAATTTGCCAAGTTTGAGGTTGATAATTGTTGAGGATGACGAAGGGTGAAATTTCATTACCCAAGGAAGTTAGGTAATCAAGAGAAATATCTGTTAAATCGGCATCGCTAATAACTATTTTTCCTGTTTCTGAAGCTAATACTCTAGTAATCAAGCTTTCAAAAGATTGAAGGATTGCTACGCGGTTATGCTGACAAGTGGATGAATGTAACATATGCCACAAAACTTGCTCTACTTCATCAATGATTACGATTGCATCTTGCCAAGCTTCTGGATTAAAATTCGCTTGGGAATTGGGATGCAGCGAATCTACACATAAACCATAGCCAAAAATTCCTTGAGTTTCGGAAAGCTTTAATTGAGTGATGTAGTCAACACCAAAGCGAGCGCATAAAGCTTCTCCTAACTGGATTCTGTGAGTCAAAACTAAGGTTTTTTGTCCTAATTTTTGGGCTTGATAGCAAAGTTGGGCGATTGCTTCGGTTTTTCCGGTTCCTTTCGCTGATTTGATGGCGACAATTTTCGTGTTTGCGGGAATAAAATTATGGATATCTTGTAAATAGGGCTGGTTGATTTCTAAGTCAGGAGTGTAAGTTAACTTACGGCGAATAAGTGCATTCCAAAAGTCAAAATCTAACGCGGAATTATAAGCGGTAGCGAAAGATTCTTGACCTTGATTGGCGAGGAGATCGTCTACTCCTTTAAAATTATTCGACCAACGAATTATTTTTACCGCGCAGCCGCGATTAATTAATAATTTAGATGTCTTTTTAAGTGCAATCTGGACATTTTTAATTGCTTGGCGTTTGACATCTTGGTCAAAAGCAAAGTAAATTGTTCTGTTTGAGACAGCAAATACTCCTAATTGTGGTATAAGACTAGGTAAGCCGATGCGACGATTATCGGAATCTTTAGGTTGACGATAGCCATTGTAAATTCCTGGTAACGCGATCGCTACATAGCCAGCCGATAATAACGAAGCGGCTTTTTTTGCTCCCTCTGTCACCACAATGGGAATTTCCGGATTTGCTATCACCCAATGCCAAAAATTTCTGTATCCTAGACGACAAATTTGGTAATGTTTCGCGAAGTCATCCCAAATTTTGTCAGAGACTCTTAAGGCAAAAATCTCTGTAGCAGCTTGAGGTGGATGTTCGTACTTGAGGGTTTTTTGGCGCGTCCCACTGCCTGTTAATCTAGGTTTCGAGGGTTTAAAGCATCCCCAGAGACTATTTTTATCGATTCCAGATGCAGCCGCTAGTACATCAACTGTACCGCACCACCAGCCCCCAGAGTCAGTGTGAGTATACTTTTTTTGCCACTTACTTCTGAGAGTACCATTATTTCGTCGCCATTCTCGCTCTGGCAAATTGTAAAGGAGATATTCCTTAGCAGTGTCACCACGGAGGTATTTTACATTGAGAGAGACAATTTGGCGATCGACTGCACTTGCTTGCCATTCTTGGGCGATCGCTTGATAATTATTGTCGTAGAAATCCCTGATTTGCAAGATTTTTCCGTCAAAAAAGCCCCTCACCAGCTTTAGTTAGCAAGTAATTGCTCGATCTTCGATTCCCCTTGTCCACCAAAGCACCTTAAAATAGAGGGATGTGCGTTTTTTGGTGTCTTTTGTTAGGAGAGAAGATTTCTTCTTGATTCTGGCAAAAGGCTTTTTTTAGCTCCTATCTAGTGTTTACAATTTTAATTACGCTAGGGATAGCGTAGTTGTTATTTTCACCGATGAGGGGAATTTTGTATATTGCTGTGGGAGATGTGACAAAAAAACCTGAGTCGGTTTATGTTCAAACTCAGGTAGTTTATAGCTTGCTGATGCGGACGAAGAGACTCGAACTCTTACACCTTGCGGCACTAGAACCTAAATCTAGCGCGTCTACCAATTCCGCCACGTCCGCTTATTAATTGACCGTATACTATCTTAGCACGAGATTGGGGATTGGGGATTGGGGATTGGGGATTGGTGATTGGGGATTGGGGATTGGGGATTGGGGATTGGTGATTGGGGATTAGGGATTGGTGATTGGGGATTAGGGATTGGGGATTGGGGACTGAATTGTCTGTTTTGCTAAATTTGTTTCACAGAATTGGTAATTTGTCAAGCGTGATTTAGAAAAATTAACTGAAATTACAAACGACAGAATTTGCGATCGCTATCCGACTCCGGCTGTTGCCAAGAATAAGCAAAATGACTCACAGAATCAATTTCTGGAACCTGTCGGCGAATCGCTTCCATCTGCACCTCTAAAGAAGGACGATTTTGGTAAGCCTTTCCCCAAACACCAGCCAAAGCAGGAATCACCTTAGTTTGATTTGGCGCTCTATTTACAACTCGCTGTACCTGTTCGACAATACAATCAGCAGTACCACAAACAGCATAAGACATGGGATGCCATTGTAAAGAAGCAGGAAACTTATCCCAAGGCTGTAAGCGAGAATCATAGCCTCGTTGTCCCACAGCCTGGTTTCCACCAGGGAAAAATACTGCTCCGGCAGGAATACCTTGGCGTTGTGCAGGTTGCGATGCTAAAGTCAGAAAATCAATTACCCCTTGGGCTGCATGAGCGACAGTTAAATGCCACAAGTCGAGTTGTAATTTTGCCAAATTCGAGCTAGTAGCGGTACTTACAGGAGTTGGGGTAATAATGCGACCTTGCCACATTGGTTCTCCCTCACCAGGATAAAGCTTTTCCACCGCTTCCACATCACTAGCTTTAATATGACCTTGGGAGAGAAAACGCTCAATCAGCGCTCGTCCGCGTTGATTTTGCGCCCGTTGGTAAAGCGCAGCCCTGGCTGCATCGCCATAAATCCATAAATCTTCAACATGACCTGCTACCGACTGAGTACCAGTACCGCGAGGATAGCGAATATAGTCGAATAAAATGCCATCTGGTTTACGTTTGACTACGGCTTGAACGAGGCGATAGTAATCTACCTTAGCTTGGCGGTTGTAGGGGTCGATAAAAGCTTCGGAACCGCCTTGAACTACTGATAAACTATTTTCACCTCTACCGTTACGAGCGAGAACTTGTTGGCGGTCTGGACGTTGAGCGTAGGAGTAACCAAAATTCATGGTAAATAACCAAGCGTAGACTTCTAGCCCTCTTTCGCGTCCTTTTTTAATGGCTTCAGCTAACAAATCGACATTTTCCGCACCTGGCGATCGCACTGCTGATACCCAAGGTGTAGGATTGTCATTGACAGGTAGTAGCACTTGACCATCGAAGAATACCTCGACGTAAACTTGGTTATAACCTTGGTTGACAATGCGGTCTAATAAGGCATCAATTTCCCCAGGACGAGCATCACAAGGATAAAGACGCAGCCAAATTGCTTGATTTTTCAGCCAAGATTGAGAGCGACATTTATCGATTAGTTCAGCGTGTTCTTGCAGTAATCTTTTATAGTCTCTTTCTGCATTCGAGTTGCCTTTCAACCAAGCTTGTCGCAAAGACTCTTTTTTTTGTTCGGCTTCGGAACTAAGTTGACAGTAGTCTTTTGTTTGTGCGGCTACGGGTTGAGTAAACCAGCACTGAGAGAGCAAACTACCAGTGGATAGCGCTCCTGCTACTAAAGCTCGAAACCAATAGTTGTTGTGCTGACGATTTTTGATGAGCCTCATCGATCTTAATTTCATGCAACTTTTTTTCATCAAAAAAACAGTTAGTGGAAACTCCATGCAAGGGGTAGTCGGTTGAAGTTGTTGTTTTGGCGCAATTCCCTAGCCTTGTGCCACAACTCAATTGTCCTTAGTTTAGTTAGACTGACTGGAAATGATATCAAAACTTTGTTCAACTGTCTTCAATCTTTCCCAGGAATTTACTGAAAATTTTGGCTAATCTTGCCTGTTATAGGTGGATTTGCTTTTCTCTTGATTCTAAATCGAGGCGCGATCGAGTTTTTTGACTTTACTTTTCCCCTAAAAATAATCTTGACAAATAGACTCTTTTGTGATAATTATGTTCCGATTTGGAAAACTGTAATGTTGGATTGCTACAGCTAGACATTTTTATTTCAATGAGATTGAAGCGATTAAGAGGTGAGTTTTAAGCCCTGGGAGGGATTTTAGCTGATTAAAAGTCGATCATTGTACCGTTAGCATCCCTATCAAAAGCGTTTCAATCCCTATTAGGGATTTTAGCTGATTAAAAGGCGCTAGGATAACACCGCGAGAGGGGAAACTACCAGTTTCAATCCCTATTAGGGATTTTAGCTGATTAAAAGTATTGGTGACGATCTGCAAGCTAGAGAAGTTGCTTCAATTGTTTCAATCCCTATTAGGGATTTTAGCTGATTAAAAGAAGTCTTTAGGAGGTAATTAAAAATGCGGAAAGGGTTTCAATCCCTATTAGGGATTTTAGCTGATTAAAAGCTTGAATCGATTGTTTAATTAAATCTAAATCTAAGTTTCAATCCCTATTAGGGATTTTAGCTGATTAAAAGAATTTTTTGATCAAGTTTTTGATTTTAAAATATTTGGTTTCAATCCCTATTAGGGATTTTAGCTGATTAAAAGGCGAACTTGCCGCATAAAGGCGGCGATCGCGCCAACGTTTCAATCCCTATTAGGGATTTTAGCTGATTAAAAGACGAACAGCTAATTTGGCTGTATCACCGATATGCGTTTCAATCCCTATTAGGGATTTTAGCTGATTAAAAGAGCTGCACAAGTTTGTTTGTACCACCGATGTACTCAGTTTCAATCCCTATTAGGGATTTTAGCTGATTAAAAGCTTACCTAGGTAAGTTTCCAACTCCTCACAATAAGTTTCAATCCCTATTAGGGATTTTAGCTGATTAAAAGGCGAAAATCACACCAGTGTTAGGGAAAGTTCCGTCGTTTCAATCCCTATTAGGGATTTTAGCTGATTAAAAGGTGGAATTGAATTGAGGTTAAAGAGATGAGTTATGTTTCAATCCCTATTAGGGATTTTAGCTGATTAAAAGTTCTGTAGATATTTCTCGACAGCTATAGCTAAAAGGTTTCAATCCCTATTAGGGATTTTAGCTGATTAAAAGATCTTTTGGGGTTAGTCGCTCTCAGTGAAATTTTGTTTCAATCCCTATTAGGGATTTTAGCTGATTAAAAGATGGTGAAAGTTTAACTATTGATGATATAGCCAAATTAGTTTCAATCCCTATTAGGGATTTTAGCTGATTAAAAGGTTCTACTTACTAATCGTATCCGATCTAAGTTTCTGTTTCAATCCCTATTAGGGATTTTAGCTGATTAAAAGCTTCTAGGTGGTCTTGGAGGTTGACTGGGCAGCGGTTTCAATCCCTATTAGGGATTTTAGCTGATTAAAAGTTCCAGCAACGACTCCCCAAGCTGCACCTATAGGTTTCAATCCCTATTAGGGATTTTAGCTGATTAAAAGCATAAAGAGAACCGGGATTTTGAATCAAAGCACTGTTTCAATCCCTATTAGGGATTTTAGCTGATTAAAAGGAGAATTTACAATAGATATGTGAGGGAAGCCTGCGTTTCAATCCCTATTAGGGATTTTAGCTGATTAAAAGCAACTATTCTAGAAAGAATCGTAGGTATGCGAAAAGTTTCAATCCCTATTAGGGATTTTAGCTGATTAAAAGACTGCTAAATTTTATCAGTATCATTTACTAGAATGTTTCAATCCCTATTAGGGATTTTAGCTGATTAAAAGCTTTTGAAAGGCGCTTGTTCTCCACAAGTTAGAAAAGTTTCAATCCCTATTAGGGATTTTAGCTGATTAAAAGAAAGTAATTAAGGCTTCTCAAGCTAAATTATTGAGTTTCAATCCCTATTAGGGATTTTAGCTGATTAAAAGGATTGTAATGAGTGGTATCATCAGCAAGCAAGTCACTTAAGTTTCAATCCCTATTAGGGATTTTAGCTGATTAAAAGGCTCGCTTCACTCGCGCAGATATCGCAGTCAATGTTTTCGTTTCAATCCCTATTAGGGATTTTAGCTGATTAAAAGATTTCAATTGAACAACTACAAACTCAATTAGAAGCGTTTCAATCCCTATTAGGGATTTTAGCTGATTAAAAGCCTTGGATCTTAGCGGCTACTTTGTCATACTCGCTCTTTAAGTTTCAATCCCTATTAGGGATTTTAGCTGATTAAAAGAAGGTATATGATCTCTTATTAGTTGTTGTGTTATGTTTCAATCCCTATTAGGGATTTTAGCTGATTAAAAGTAGTGTCTATCAGCTTTTGGCTAGGCTCTACAATTTTGTTTCAATCCCTATTAGGGATTTTAGCTGATTAAAAGAAAATATGAGTAAAAATAGCGATAATCAAACGGCTGTTTCAATCCCTATTAGGGATTTTAGCTGATTAAAAGGCGGGGGGGTCTTGTTTTTGTGCCTCACCCTGCTCTGTTTCAATCCCTATTAGGGATTTTAGCTGATTAAAAGGTTAGAACCTTCCGCTAGTGGGGCTTTCGGACTACACGTTTCAATCCCTATTAGGGATTTTAGCTGATTAAAAGCCTGAAAATCCGGGTATTCTTCTTCGTTTTGGTCGTTATGCGTTTCAATCCCTATTAGGGATTTTAGCTGATTAAAAGAAAAATGGGTTAGGTTTTGCCAATCTAGTCAATGTTTCAATCCCTATTAGGGATTTTAGCTGATTAAAAGAGGTCACAGTCTAGAGTTTGCAGTAAGTCAAGTCGTTTCAATCCCTATTAGGGATTTTAGCTGATTAAAAGCAACATGGTCATACTTCCGAAACTTCTGTCTAAAGTTTCAATCCCTATTAGGGATTTTAGCTGATTAAAAGTTGAGTTGAGATTGTTATAGAGGAAACAGAATTTTAGTTTCAATCCCTATTAGGGATTTTAGCTGATTAAAAGTCGATTCTGATATCGAAGAAGCAACAGAAGCGGTTTCAATCCCTATTAGGGATTTTAGCTGATTAAAAGCAGTGATCGGTTTGTTGTTTACAGCGATCGCTTTGTTTCAATCCCTATTAGGGATTTTAGCTGATTAAAAGAGGTCGCAGCACGATGAAAGTTCGTGTCCTTCTTGAATTTGTTTCAATCCCTATTAGGGATTTTAGCTGATTAAAAGCCTTTGCCATCGTAGCAGAGGATATCGGTCCGGTTTCAATCCCTATTAGGGATTTTAGCTGATTAAAAGCCAGTATTGTCCCTGGCTGTCCTTGATCAAGTATCTTGTTTCAATCCCTATTAGGGATTTTAGCTGATTAAAAGTTGCACTTGGTTACTGTCTTCTAGTAATTCCGGTGAAGTTTCAATCCCTATTAGGGATTTTAGCTGATTAAAAGGTAGCAATTACTTGGGCTACTCCCAAGCAAATTGAAAAGTTTCAATCCCTATTAGGGATTTTAGCTGATTAAAAGTTACAAGAGGAGGCGATAATCTCGAAAATCAATGGTTTCAATCCCTATTAGGGATTTTAGCTGATTAAAAGGGTTGTTGATTTTTGGAAAGAAGCAGTTTATTGGGTTTCAATCCCTATTAGGGATTTTAGCTGATTAAAAGCAATTACTAAATAGGTAACAATTCTCGGTTAGAAAAACGAATGTTTCAATCCCTATTAGGGATTTTAGCTGATTAAAAGTTGAGTTGATTCAACAAAAAGCAGCAACAGCTTAGTTTCAATCCCTATTAGGGATTTTAGCTGATTAAAAGGGTGATTATGCGGACAAAAAGGTATTTGCTGACGCGTTTCAATCCCTATTAGGGATTTTAGCTGATTAAAAGAAGGAGTATTTTCAAAATATCTCAGTTTTGCACAGGCTGTTGTTTCAATCCCTATTAGGGATTTTAGCTGATTAAAAGATTCAGGCGATCGCTCTAGCATCCTTAAATTAGAAGTGTTTCAATCCCTATTAGGGATTTTAGCTGATTAAAAGGCAGGGGATTTATGCAGTTCCCAGTATAAGTTTAAAGTTTCAATCCCTATTAGGGATTTTAGCTGATTAAAAGTATTTCATATCTGCTTATGCCTCCATTGTGGCGGAGTTTCAATCCCTATTAGGGATTTTAGCTGATTAAAAGGGCGATCGCCTGAGATCCAGACGGTATGAAGTTTTCAAGGTTCGATTTTGCGAATCTCCTCTAAATGTATCATGAGTGAGAGAAAAAAACAAGTCAAAATCGCTGAAACCTTTGTGAAATAACGGTTGCGGATCGATTTGGCGAATTGGAGCGCTCAAATCCTTACCAGAAGGGGAAATCAGCGATTTTTGACAGTGACTCATTTTCTACACCTACCCATCCGCAGCTTCTGCAAAGAAAATTGTTTCGTCGCGAGGCATTTCGCCACCGATACGTTCGATTTTACCTTGACAGCAGCCGCAGAGGAAGTAAAAGCGGATGCTGTCGGTTTCTGGTTGAATCAATTTTCGCAGACGCGATCGCAGTTTGGCATATTGAGTTTTGGTGAGGTCGCACTCGAAGACGCTATACTGCATCCATTGTCCGTAGGATTTCAGGATGTTATGAATTTTGGTACGGCGTTTGTCTTCGGAAATGTCGTAGCTGATGACAACAAACATGAGTTGGCTAATTTGTGCTTAAATTAGGACTAAGGGTGGATATTTGTCGGTTTCGCCCATGAGGTATTTAGCTAAAAGTCGGGCTTGAATTTCAAAGGCTTCTTGATAGGTACATTGACGTTTCAAGACTGGATGTTTGAATTTGCTTTGTTTTTTCTGTTCGTAGAGACGGAGAAAGGTTTTCAGTCCGTCTTTGGTTAAGGAAACTGCTTCACTGAGGGGTTCGCTGGTAAAATCGTCTAAGGTTAGCGATCGCTTATTCAAGGCACTCAAGACGACTGCATCGACAACTAAGGGACGAAATTCTTCCATCAAATCCAATGCTAGTGAGGGACGACCGTAATGTTCGAGGTGGAGGTATCCTAGATAAGGATCGAAGCCAACGATGTTGACTGCGCTTTGGATATCGTGACGCAACAGAGAGTAACCAAAGCTGAGTAAGGAGTTAACAGGATCGGTTGGTGGACGGCGTTTGCGCTTTTTAAATTCAAAATCGGCGTTTTTAATTAGTTGGTTGAAGCAGCCGAAATAAGCTTTGCTTCCTGCTCCTTCTAAGCCACGGAGGGAGTTAATATTGTTGGTAGTTTCGATTGGGGCTAATGCTTGTTCGATCTGAGTAATTCCGGTTTGTAGCTTTTGGTGAGAATTTTCGCGATCGCGTCTTCGCAAGCTGTTACGATAGTTTTTGAGTTTCCCTCGAACAAATCCTTGAACGAGATGAATGGCTTGGGGTGTTTCTCCGGCTGCGTTCCATTGGGCTTTGCGAAGAAAGATATTTTTGGTAACTTCAGGTTCGAGACGACCGAGGTAGCGTCCGGTATGAGTAAAATAGCTGAGGGGAATGTTGCGTTGTAGCAATTCGGTGACGACTGCGGGGGAAACGGTGGCGCGTCCTAATAATACTACGCCGTCGATTTTAATCAGAGGAACGTCTATGAGTTTGGTTTTGTTAGCTTTGACGTGGAGACGTTCGTCAATTTTGCCAACGAAGGCATCTTCTTGAGTCACATATACTGTTCCCATGAGCAATTTTTCCTTAAATTTAGGGTTGATTTACAATGCTTCTTGATAGTGTTCGACTTTCTTCGCTGCTTGGGGTAAGCAGCGTGAATAAAGGCTACAACCTTGACAGCGTGAACTATAGACGGCTGGCGGAATCGTGCCGGAAGCGAGTAAGGTTTGAATAGCGGTAATTGTGGCTGTTGCTTGTTGTCTCAATTCTGCGGAGATTTCGACAAGTTGGCGTTGGTGTGAGTGGGCGTGGTAAATATAGCCGATGTTGACAGGTTTTCCGGTCATTTCTTCTAAGCATAAAGCTTGGGCGCATAGTTGCAATTCGTCGTTATCCCATTCGCCTTTTTTACCTCGTTTGTATTCTACGGGGTAAAATTGTCCGGAATCGGCTTCAATGAGGTCAGCTTTGCCAATTAAATGATATTTTTCTGATTTCAGCCAAATCGCGCGAATTTGCCAGGTTTCTTCACGATGTCCGTCGCCGAGAGTGTGGACGCGATCGTGTAAACTGGTTCCTTCGATGGTATATTCGTTATCGACAAATTCGCCTGTACAAAACATTCGCCAGTAGCGATGGGGACAATAAGAATATTGGTTGAGTGAGGCTATGGTTAAATAATCGAGGTTGTTCATAATTTAAATTCTCCTTACCATTCCCATTCCCATTGTGGTTTTGCGCCCAATACCTGAATAAAGGGCAAAATCTGCTAAAGTATTAATTTGTTTGATGACAATTGGGTCGAGTTTGCCAAAGATGCGGTAACTAATTTCGCCAACGCAGCCAATAAATTTACTGCGAGAGTCAGCAACAATTGCGGTATTTATGTTGAAATAACTGGGAAAAATCGTCTCGAAATCGATCTCGGAGAATTCAATTCCGCTATACTTATGCCAACGATTGAGTAAACTATTAAAGACACTTTCGGAATTTGGCAGTGCATTGTCGTACTTTCCTTGACGAAACGCTACGGGTGTGGCGAAATTCAAGGAAATTTGATTGGTGGTTTCGCTGGCGCGATCGTACAATTGCTCGTAAGGACAAGAATTCGCCCAAGGCTGCATCGATTGCGGTGTTCCCAGAATACTGGTAATTTTAAGGTCAGCCGAGCCTAAATGCCAAGCGCGATCGGGATTTAAGTTTAGCCACAGTTCAGTTAATTTGCCGAAAATTGTCTCGTCAAGCAGAGAAATTCGCCACCAACAAGAAGTTCCGGGGGGGATAGATTTTTGATGTTCCCATTGCAAAGTTTGACGCGATCGCGCTTTAATTTGTAAAGGACTAAGAGTAAATGCTTTACCCGATTGAGAATCATGTAAATAGTTACCCAACTCTTTGTCAACAGAACTCACTAAAGTTAGAAAAAGAGCGTGTAAATGTCTCCCACTCAAGTAATTTGGAGAAATAGGAGATAGAGGGATTAGGTTGAGAACTAAACTGTAAGGCATGGGATTTTGAGAAGTGAAACTTGTGCAAATTGAAAACTAAAAAAATTATGCTTGCGCGCTAAAACGATACTCCATACGTGCAGGAATTTTCAGTCCTTTAATTTCGTCCAACTGATAATATTCTCCTCGCATTTTTACGTTACGAATTAAACTCACAGGCGGCATATTTACTACATCATAGCTGATTACTTGATGAGTAAACATCACATCTAAAGGATTTAAAGGATAAGGATAAGTAAACACACCAGATTTTGTTTGAGGTTTAGACAGTTCTTTCATGTCCACTTCTGCTTTACTCATCCACTTGCCTAAACGAATCCAACGTGATAATTTTAGTTGATTTTTGCTCAGGAGAAAAAACTCAAATTTACTTTCCGCAGCTATTTCTTTAGTTCTGCCAAAACTGGGAATATTTTTCTGAGTTTTTTGCATTTCCACGTAGTAGTTATTGTTGGCATACTTCCACGTATTAAGTATAGCAGAATGTGAGAGCGATCGCGCTGGGGTTACATAAATTTTTTGTTCATTGAGTGGGGTTAAATGGGCTTCATACTTAGGTACTTGTTCGGAGCAAAAATAGCGATAGGAATCTTCTTCAGAAACGTTAGTAGCATAAGTTTCGCTATCAACTAATCCTAGTGCATAACAAAGTGCATAATTGTGTAATACAGGTTCAGTTTCGTACAGTCGTCCAATTTCACGAGTTGCAAAGTAGAGGCTATCGTGAAGTTCAATCTGACAGCGATAGATAATTGTCATAACATCAAAAGAGGTATGAAAGTTTAGTTTTGTTTGGGGTAAGGTAACACCTCACCCCGAAATCACACTGTTACTTTGATTTTGCTGTTTTTTTCTTCTTCTCACCTATATGTTTTTTAGCGTAAGCTTTGGTTTCAGTGTCAGCTTGTTGCAAAATAGAAAGAATACCTTTTTCGGTTGCTGTGAGTGCTTTTACTTCTGTGATTAGAGGTTGAAATGCTTCGCCAATAAAGTCAGTATAAACGATAAATTCATCTGCCATTAAAGCTTGAATTGCCTCAGTTGCTTTTTCCATTACTAAATCTTCGTCGAGGGGATCGATTGATGTTAAAATGTCTTTCGGAAGACGATCGTAAATTGCCTGTGTCCAGCGTAAATTACTAACAATTTCACCATCGGCAAAAACGACACCTAATAACTCATTTCTTACTCGTCCGGTACGAGTTGTTTGTGCGCCATAGTGTCTAGTTCGCAAGATGTTATTAAAAACATACAAAAAGCTAGCTTCTGTGGGGTCTTTTAAGGTGACAATACTAGGAAAAAACACTTGGGGACGGATATGATCTTGTTGATTGATACGACTGGTAACTTCACCCGGTTTAGAACCTTTTTCCCCTTTCGATGCCATTGTACCATTTTCATAAGGTGCGTTGAGAGTAAATGTTTCATGAGATTCGTCAAAAGGTGTAATAGAAAATGCTGTGTCAACAACAACTTTGGACTTTTCGGAACCAGAATCACCAATGGCAAAGCCGTAGATGATACAGTCAGGATTATCCATGCCAAATTCAACGTTATATTCGCATTCTTCTGGTTTAACAAGTTCATATTTACGCAGTAATTCGCGACCAACTAAACGTTCTGGTGTTGATTGTTTGCGTTTAAACATTGAGAGACGACTAATTGGTTGACGGTTGTCAATTCCGGCGCGAACGCGGGCTTTATTTAGTTCTCCGTCGGTTTGAAATAGGGGATAAGATTCTGTGACTCTGAGAGTTAGAAAGTGAACGTATTTTCCCATTGGTTTGTAGGGAATTTCGGTGTGGAAAAATTTGCTGTCGATGGTTTTAAGTAATGACATTTGTTGACTCCTATTAGTTGATGGTTGTCAGGAAAATTTATGAGTTTTCAGTTTCAGATTCATCCTCAACTGATTCGCCTTTAGCTTTGTTGTCTTGATTTTCTTTATCTTGTTCGAGACGATAAATAAATTCGCAAGTATCGCGAATTAGGTTGAGTTGTCGTCCCGCGAGACGGGCGCGATCGCCTTTGAATGCGCCTTCAAACACTTCGACGACAAAATAACGGGCAAATTCAAGTACCGCTTGGCGTTCGATTTCGCGATCGCTAATTACCCAACGCCCTTCCGCAGTCGAAGCATGAACCCTATCCATTAGTTTGCAGACTTCCGCCGCTACTGCGGCAATTAAGGTTTCGCCGTGAAAAACACTTGATTCTGCTTTGAGAATTGTCTCAGCCGCGATATCAATGGGTTTGAGGACAGCATTCGCTTTCGGGTTATAACGCTTGTTAGCGCGGTAAAACTCTCGATAGAGTTCAGTTAAATTTTTGGGATGATTCAAAGGCGATCTTGCTTCCACAGTTAATTCCTCCAAATTGCGATTAAATTGAACATAAGGATCGAAGCATGGATAAAAGTCATAAGTGTACAATTTGATGCGATTAATGCTAGGAAGATCGGCATCTTTTCCTCGCGTCCATTTATTCAAATAATGGAAAACATACAGAGGACTGGTTTCGAGATTTGTCGCCAATTCCGTTAATTTTCCCCAGTTAGCATCGTAACCAGATTTACCTCGTTTAGGATTAACATCGAGATGAATTGAATAAGCGGCAGTGAGGACGTTTAAAGGTGCGGAAAATTGCTTACCATTGTCGTCTTCCCAACCTTCAAGAATGTAGTCTAGACGAAATCGATCTTGTTTTGTCAAGACTCGAAATGCTGGCGGCGCGCTGTCGAGAAATACTGTTTCTTCAAATTCTGCACCGTCGCGATAGGGTGGAATTGGCGACTCGGAAACCACGGTTTTGACATCAAGAATCATGGGGAAGGCAAATGCTAACCATGCAGGCATTATCCAAGATGCTGTATCAGTTATTTTTTTCTCTTGCTTTTTTCCTGGAGGCTTTTCTGGTGGGAGTGCCATAAAGTAGAAAGTAAGCGGTTTATCATCAGGGTAGGAAAGTTTAAATGTACGGTCTTTTTTTTGCTGTAGTTCGGTGTCAATAAGAAAAGCGTCTACAGTTTGATAGCGAGATCGCTCAAAGTTGGCTTTTAAGTTTTCGCTAACAAAATGTTTACGAATGCTGGTATCAAAGCGAGTTTGAGAAATATTCAGATAAGCTTTTTGTAAGAAGCTATTAGTTTCTGGCGTAAAGTAATAAGTTGGATAGAAATAAAGATAGCGATATTTTCCATCTTCAAATCGTTTGCCAACTGCTTGAGTTTGATTCATTAAAATCTGCCGCAGCATCATTTCTACACCCGCAATACTAGAAATATTACGCTTCGCATTCGAGCCGCCTAACATTTGTTTGTTAGTATAAACTTGCGGCGTAAATAATACCGCCGACTCCATTTGTTCGGTGACAGTATAAGCAGAATGAGAAAGAGAACAAATCAATTGACGACCGCGACCTGATTTTTTTGCAGTGTTATAATTGTTAAGTTCGTTGAGAAAAGTTTCTGCTTGTTCTGTTGGAGTTTCTGTTATTTCTTGACCGGGAAGCATGACTACTCGACTTACCCATTCTCTCAAGTCATCCCAACCATCAGCTAAGTTATATTGTTCGACAATTGGTTGAATTTTTTGAGCTATGAAAGCAATAATATCTTCGCCAATAGTACGAATTTCTTCGGGTGCTATTCCGGGATTATTTTCTAAATATTTCGCAGCTAAATAATACCATTCATAAGGTACGCCGCCTGTATTTCCTTTCAGTTTTAGTTCTTTAAGGGTTTCGTTGATGCGCTGAATTTCCCGAATTTGTGGGAGATATTTTTCTAGCTGCCAAAAGTTAGCGACTTCGGCTACTAAATCAAGTTCTGGTGGTGCGGGTAACTTTTTATTTTGCTTACGAAGAGTTTCAATTTTTGCAAGGCGATCGCCCCAAATTTTTCGACTTATAACATCACCAAATTCTGCGAGTTGGTCAATGCGAATATCATTATCAAAATGAAAGTTATAATCGGCAGATAAAACTCCTTTTTCTTGAAATTTAACTAAGTTGTCGCTGCGACTTTTTGCTACTGAAGTTTTTGTAGGTTTGAGAATGCGTAAAGTAGCATCAAGTGCGACTTGCATTAAGCCAAAATCGTCAAAAAATTGGCTATAATAGTCGGCATACTTCATTCCTTTTCCGTCGCGTCCAAACCCAGTTTGTCTGCGTTGTAATTCGCCTCTACATAAATTTTTGATCGTGTCAACAACGCGGTTAGGGAGGTCTGCTGGAGAAATTATAGGAGAGTTGCGATCGCACAAATAAATGACTCCCGTGGGTAAGTATAATAAGGGTTCGTAGTAGGTTTTTTCGGCGGTATTGAGGGCTGTATGGGCTTCCATGACGGCGTTATTAACCACGTTGGTGAGTACGCCGCGATTTTCAGCAATGCTATGGTAAGTTAGCTTTAATTGACCATCGCTGAGTTGGTGAATAAGTTCGCTTAAACTGTTGTTTTGTGCATCTTGGGGATGTTTTACAATTGAAGCGAGACGATCGGCGAGACAGGTTAGATCGGCTAGACAAGAAAGAGTGCGATCGCGTAATCTTGGATTCAATCCATCTTCAGATAAATTTAAGTTAGTATCGTTGCGTTTTTGGGCATTGTATGCTACGAAAAGTAAGTCATCAATATAGTCGCGCCATTGTTCGGGAGAGTCAGGAAATAAAAAGCGATCGATTCCTAATTCGGGAACCATTACTACAAATATTTCGCGATGTTCTGCAACTGAAAGTTTACGAATATCGCCGTTAGGATCTCGCCGAATCAAACGATATTTTTCCGGCATTTCCGGGAAGAGATCGTAATTAAATTTTTCAAAATCATGCAGAATAAAAGCTGCAATTTCTATCCGTCTTTCAAATTCTTTGACTACACGACGCGCAGTAGTATTCAGTTTTTCCAAGCGTTTTTCGATTAAATTAGCCGGAAATAAACCATTGAGTAAATGCGTATTCAAAGATTGATCGCCAGCATTATCGCGACGGACAGGATCTTTTCCTTCTGCAATACGACGACGATCGATTTTGTCGAAAAATTTCCCACCTTTGGCAGTTACACCAATTGCAACACGCAATAAATTTGGTAAGACAAATTCAGCAAAATCTACCATTACTGGATCGTCAGGATTTTGTGACTGAATTGCTTCGCGAAGTAGCCTTAAAGTAAGTAATTCTTGAGTGATAGAAATTGTGCGATCGCTTTCATCAGCATCTATTCCTAAATCTTCATCCGAAAGTTCTTCTAAGTCGATTTCATCAAATTCATCAGTTTCATTTTCTGAAGTTACTTCTGGATTTAAGTCGTCAAATAAACTCAGTTGTCGTGGATCGTTGTTCGATTTCTTACGTTTAGCCATTTTTATCAAAGTCTAATATGTTGCAAGAAAAGGAGAGGGAAATAGGAAGGAAGCTGTTGGTTAAGGGCTTGAGATTTAACTGAACCAGCCTTTATCAGAAGGGGGTTCGAGATTACCTACGCCTGAGCTTAATTCCGCAAGCTAGAAACTAACTTCCCTACTCCTTGGGTGGTGTTAGGAGATTGCTCAAAGAAATATAACAATCTCCCAACGAGCTATCGCATTTGCTATGCTATGGCATCCGATACTCGAATTGATTATGAGCAATCATACGTTTTTCGATGAAATACCCTTTTTTGCGTGCTTTAAAAACAGTATCGTTAAAACGCCAACTTACTTTCGATGCAAGTTCGTTGCTGGAATGCCA
The DNA here is from genome assembly GCF_020144665.1 of Oscillatoria salina IIICB1. Taxonomy (NCBI): domain Bacteria; kingdom Bacillati; phylum Cyanobacteriota; class Cyanophyceae; order Oscillatoriales; family Oscillatoriaceae; genus Oscillatoria; species Oscillatoria salina. Next base: position 29,270 of record NZ_JAAHBQ010000065.1, read on the forward strand.
TTTTTTATCTTTGAGAACTCTTAGGAGTTTTTGGAGATTGGTAGGCTTTCGTTTCAAGGTTAATCACCTCCTCAAGTGATCGATATTACGATCGCGTTCGCTCAATTCACCCTATAGGCTGCGCTTCAGCGATCTTGATATTTCCAAGCTAATGATTGCGATACCTCTTGTCAATACTTTTTAAGAAATAAGCATTAGACTTATTCGACCTAGTAGTTTATAAACACATACTTATTCAACCCCCCGATGTGATAGAGTGAAATTATCTTAGGCTCCAGTGACTTCATTACATTAATCCCTATCAGGGATTGAAACGAATAGGTCTGAGCTTACTGCTGTAAGCTTCTATCCACTGGAGAAAAAACCATAATCCCTATGAGGGATCGAAACTAACAAATCCATGTTTCACCTCCTTTGCTTTTGAAACGATAGGCTAAGGTATCGAGGAGTAAGGCTGGTTGACCGATCGCGATCGCGTAAGGTGGTGTCGTCTCGTGAACGCTGGTTGCATCGCTAATCGGGTAAAGTGCGAAGTGCATCGGAAGTTGCAAACGGTAGCGGATTTCGATGACAGGATAAGGTAAAACGTAACTAACGAGTCCCTGTTTTCGCAGTCGTTGGTTAATTTTGTCAATCCAAGGGTTATCGGGTTGCCAAACTTCAATCCCCGTTAATACTTGCACTTTCCAAGCTTCGGCAATTTCTTGTAAGTTTCCCGCGTAGGTAAACCGCCAATTTAACCGTTCTTCGCGATATCCTTTGAGAACCATAAATGCGAGACAATGTTTAAAGTGACCTTTCGCAATGGGTTGTCCGAGACGTTGAGAAGTGTCTTGTAGCGATCGCATAAATCCGGCTTCTGTCCACATTCCAATCTCTAAATTGCTTAAAATTCCTGGTAGATCGTAAGTTTTAAACCGAGATTCTTCGTCTTCCTCAGTTTGGTCATATAAACCACATTGCAAAGGACTCGATCCCCGAAAACTTGACGCATCATCAAAGATCGGATTTCCTTTTTTACCTGACATTTTTTGCCACTCTTTTGACCAACCGATGACACAACCTGCAACTCGTTTCAGATTAGTACCAAATACTTCTTCGCAGTCCTGTTGGAACTTTTCTCGACTAATCCTGTAGTTTTGTTGAATCTTTGGATTACCTAAGCTATACCAAAGTTTAAAAGATTGCACTGCACCCCACCGTTTATAATACCCAGCAAAGTCGTTAATCTTACGATAATTGTCAATAATTGCGTTATTAAAATCGGGTCGATTGTAATGATTGCCAATTTCTAGGGGTGCATTATCTTTTGCAAATAAACGTTCGACAAGAAACTTGGGAACCAGTGCATAAGCAGTAAAATTATTAAATTGAATATCTTGACCATTTTTTTGATAGCCATCATGACGACCTAAGCGTCCTAATCTTTGAATAAAATTACCTGTATCTGAGGATTCAAAAATCAAAAAATTAATCTTAAAATCAACCCCAACGTCAATTGTACTTGTCCCCAAAACTAAGTCGCAATCGAGAGATTGTAATTTAGTTTGACGACCAGATAAACCTGTATTTTCACCGACTGTTAAGTTATGAGGTTCAAAAATTTCGCGGAAAATTGGTACGAGTCGCTTAACTGAAGCAATAGAATTAAGAATAATTGCGCCTTTACTTCCTGGGTAAGCTTGAAAGTATTGTAAAACGAGTTCTTTATTTTCTTTTAACCAGGTTTCTGATGCGGAAAATGTTGATTCTAGAGGTATAAAGTTGAGTTTGATTTCTCGTGCAACTTGTCGCCATTTTTGTGCTTGTAATTGCTTTGCTAAATCGCTGGTGTCAGGAAATTTATATTTATCAGCCTGAGTAGGATCGATTACCTGATAATGAAATCCGGCTTTGTCTAGCTTTTCTAATAACTGATTGTCTGGAGTTGCGGAAAGAAACAAAAACTTTTTCTCTCGATTTGTCCGCCGAATTAATAGCATTGTATTAATAACGCTAGCAATTTGCGGTGCAGCAAAAACATGAAATTCATCAAAAATAAACAGGTTAAAGTTTTTATCAATTCGATTCCATAATTTATCTGGATTCTCTTTGGGATTGAGATATGCACCTCGGTGTAGATAATGGAAAATATCGGGGTTAGTTAAGAGGATTTCGGAATTGTCGGTGCGAGAGGCGATCGCGGCGGCTTTTCTCAGTTTTTCTTGTTCTGAATACAATTCTAATTCTGCACCACTTAACCGATGAATTCTTGGCTCATGTTCGGGTTGAAATATCTCTATATATTCACTTATTTGACGTTCTTGATCTCTGGCTAGTTCGTTCGTTGGATATAAGCCAATTACAACAAAGTATGTTAGTAAAGTTTCCAAATATGCAGCTAAACTTTTCCCATCTCCAGTCATTGCGACATTAATAATTACATCAATATTTGGATTGCGTAAAGCTTTTAAAGTTTCCACTTGATGCCAAACTAATGACCATTTCGGCGGCAGTTTAACATCTTCTGGGACTTCTGATGCCGGACAAGAATAAATAGGTTTGAGCGTAATTCCGTATCTATCTAAGGTTGGAGTATTCATTTATTTATCCTCTTATTTCTTAGCTAACAAAAATCCGTGACAGTATTTTTTGTACTGCTCACTTCCTAATTAGATTTGCTTGTAGAATTTGTGTCTTTTTTGCCTAATTTTCTGTCCGTAACTTGTTGCTTGTTTTCATCTTGGCACGGAAAATAGAGATATGCAAGGATAAATTAAGAAAAAGTGTCCGTATAAATATGAGTCGCAAAGGTCAATCGATTACCAGAAAAACTGGGTTTAAAGCCTCGCCCTTTAGCGGAGCGGAGGGCGACTTTTTAAAAGTGC
>NZ_JAAHBQ010000066.1 GCF_020144665.1 Oscillatoria salina IIICB1
CTAGTAGGAGAGGGGCTGGGGGAGAGGTTATCTTCATATCTTTCTTCAACTCTTTCATCTTCTCCCCTCTCCTAGTAGGAGAGGGGCTGGGGGAGAGGTTATCTTCATATCTTTCTTAAATTTCAAACAGTCTCGCTTTGACAAGGGGTAACAAAGGAAGGTAGATTCTTATTTTATTCTTAGAGCATTTATTTTCTACTTAAAGCCAATTTCCAACCAATAATTAATCGAAAAATTTCTCTCCCTTTACCAAGGCAAAATCATTTCATTTCCCACTAAGATTTATCTAACCTAACCCCCCAACCCCCTTCCCTTGAAGGGAAGGGGGAGTAATTAATATCTTTAACTCTTTCATCTTCTCCCCTCTCCTAGTAGGAGAATTTATGGGGGAGAGGTTATCTTCATATCTTTCTTCAACTCTTTCATCTTCTCCCCTCTCCTAGTAGGAGAATTTATGGGGGAGAGGTTATCTTCATATCTTTCTTTAACTCTTTCATCTTCTCCCCTCTCCTGGTAGGAGAATTTATGGGGGAGAGGTTATCTTCATATCTTTCTTCAACTCTCCATCTCTACTCAACTAAAGTAGAACCGGGCGGACATTCTACAGCAGAATTATACACCAAAACTGGCATTTCAGGAGGCGGTGCAGCAGCCAATTCACTTTGACAAATACCCGTGACAGTATCGGTTAAATTATCATCACTCTTGACAACAAATACAGCACCAGTATAGCTTCTTAAAATTGCTTCCCGAGGTGTAGCCATAATCTTAACGCTGTTATCTGGTTGTAGTTCAATGTCATAAGTATAGTTAACTTCTGAGGGGGGATTTAAACCTAATTCCTCCCAAGAATCAGTGAATTTTTTTTCTTGTAAGAAATAAGCTTCCTCACCATTAAGAAAACTTTTAACGTACAATTTACCTTCTGATTCTCTAGCTTTAGTTGCTTGGTTAAGTAAACTCGGCAACAAGATTGCTCCACCAATCATTAGAATAAAAATTAAACCTAAACAACCGCAACCAATTCCGCCAATAATTAAAAGTATTTTCAGCCCTGAATTTTGTTGTTGAGGTGGGGTAGGTTCGTTTTGAAAGTCTGATGGTTGGGTCATGTTTAAATATTTGTAGTTTAGCTATTTTTGGGTTGCGATTTCAAGCTATTCAAGCTACAAATAGGTTGTCAAGCTAAGTACATAAAACTTAATTTACTTGCTTTAATCGCCAGCCATTTTTTTCAATAACGGAACTAATAAATAATAACTAATACCTAGAGATAAACCCAAACTTGCACCAAGGAAGGCAAAAAAGGCAATAGTTGCGCCTAAATATAAATAATCAGGCTGAGAAAAAGACAAAATTTCTCTAACTACATTATTCGGAAGAACATCAAACTTTACCAAAGTAGCAAATAACGCTCCTGTTCCTAATAATACTACTAAAGTATGGACAAATTTGTAGCTAGATAAACCAAAACCTAGAACTACAGGAATAACTGCTACAACTAAAAAGGAGAGAAATTGAACTATTTCTGAACCAGGCATAATTTGCCAAATTAACCAACCGAAAATGTAACTAAAAAAGCCACTTATTCCGGCAAGAAAAAAACGGCGATCTTGTCCAAAACCTCCGGCTGCGGTTAAACCTAAAGCTGTTCCCAAACCAGCACAACCAAACAAAAGCATTTCTTTGGCTAAGATTAATTCAATATTGGGAAAAAAGTCACTAAATTGCTGTGTTATCCAAGTTTCTAAGTTAGCACCCATAGGAGTCACAAAGCTTATTAAAAAGCCAATAATTGTGCCGATCGCTGCACCAATTGCTCCTAATAACATTTCTTTCATAGTATCTAAACAAGCGAGAACAATTTTCTCAATAATCCGCCCAGTAAATTTAATTAATTTGACTAAAGTTTGTTTAAAATAATAAAGTAATAGTAATATTTTGTGCTTAAATCTAGCTAATTTTTCAGTAATATTTTGCTTGATTTCAGTCCAAGTAATTTTTTTCTTTTTGCGTTTGGGACGAGGAATTTTTGCAAGACGACGTTGGATTTGACGGGCTGTAGCGGGTCGTTTTCGGATATCTAATTGAATCAAATCGTCAAGTAAATTAGCGAAAATTGGATTAACTTTCACGAGATGTTGCCATCGTAATTCACCTGTGAGAGAATCTTCTAATTCGGAGGGATGTTTTCCAGTTAGTAATTCGATCGCTGTTTGTCCCAAAGCATAAAAATCTGTAGCGGGAGTAACTTGACCACCTGCAATTTGTTCGGGGGGACTGTAACCTGTAGAAAACAGCCGTGTAGACGTATCTTTTCGCTTGCGTCTACCGATTTGTTTGGCGCCACCAAAATCAATTAAAACTAACTTAGTTTGATTAGTTATTGAGGAAATATTTGTGGGATTACGAAGCATTAAATTAGATGGTTTAATGTCTCGATGAATGATTTTACGGCGATGTAGTTGGTGTAAAATTGCTACTGCTTGGTTGAACCAGTTTAATACCCAAGCTTCGGGACATCCTTGAGGATATTTGTCGAGTATATCTTCAAGAGTTTGTCCGTCAATTTTTTCCATTACTAAACAGTAAAGTTGACCTTGTGGAGTTTGAACTTGAAAATAACCTTTAGCCTCAACTTTTGGGACTCCTGGATGATGTAAACTAGCTAAAACTGCTGCTTCTTGGACGAAAAGTTTAATCGCTTTTTCCGATTTTGTGGTAAGAACTTTTAAGACAAGTTCAGTTTGTTTTTGTAAGTCCCAAACTGTGAAAATTTTTGCGAAACCACCCGATCCTAGACATTGTAGAGGAAGATAGCGATCGCGTAAATGTAAAGGAGTCCCGCAGCGATCGCAAAATTTGTTGTTCCCCGGCTGAGGATAGGGACGGGGACAGTTAGAATTAATACAGTGAATAAATGCGGGAAGAGGTTGTGACACAACTATTGGGGGTTGGGGATTGGGGGTTGGGGATTGGGAATTGGGGATTGGGAATTGGGGATTAGGGATTGGGAATTGGGGATTGGGAATTGGGGATTAGGGATTGGGGATTGGGGATTAGGAGGATAAACTGATAACTGTTAACTGTTCACTGATAACTGTTAACTGTTAACTGATTAACTCACTCTTCACCACTCCAAGTAATCGGTAAACTTGGAGAAACAGTCAAACAACTAGGACGATTGTCTTTTTCCGTTTCACGATCCAAAACTTTTTTAACTCGCTGATAAATTGCATCTGCTTCTGCGAATGAGTTACCGATGCTAGTTAACCCTAATTTACCAAATTCCGACAGCGCCCCCATCAAATGAAAGATCGTACCAGTTTTGGTGCTGGTATCGAAATGTAAGCGGTGATAAGCAATTAAATCCATTAAATCTGTCGGTAGTAAACCGCGATAATGTTCTTTTTGTAAATTATCTGTAGCAATATAATATTTTTCTTGACCGTGTTGGCTATAAAATGAACCTGTTTCTAGTTGATAATCACCATTCGTGAGTAATTTTAAAGTCATAAAAGGATGAGTTGTTCCTCCTTTGCGCAAGTTTATTTCAATTGCTTGAATATCCCATTTTTGAGTATTTAGTTGACGAACAGCGAGAAAATCAACGCTGTAGCGTTCCATTGCACCTTTTGCAGCTAAAGCTTGACCGACTTTAATTCCTAATTCTTGTAATTTCAGACGATATTCACTATTAGCAGGAAAGCGACAACCGAGATAAATTTGACCGTCGGGTCCGCCAAGAATTTGGTCGTGGGTAGAGAGAATTTCTACTTCTCCCCTAGGACTAATATAGCCTTGAACGCTTGGCGATCGCTTTTCTTCTCCTTCGATAAATGCTTCGACAATTGCCCCTAATTCAGGTATTCTCGCGGAAAAGTTTGCCCAAGTTTCATTTTTTGCTTGGAAACTGAGATTTTCGAGACGTGATTTTATTGCTGCAATTGTCGCTTCGCGATCGACTAAATTGGGCGCATATTTTTGAATTGGACGTAAATCTAAAATTGCATTTCCTTCTCCAGAAAAGCCTTCATTTAATTTCACAACCATTCTGGTTAAATGGGGTTGACGCGCCCACAAATCGGCAGTCGCCGTCAGTAATTCTGCTTCATTTTCTAAGTTTTGGCTACCATCGGGATGAGGAATATTACAATTAGCAAATATTTCCCGGCTACCGCATTTAGAACCCCAATATTTCAGTTCTGGAGAAGATGCTAGCAAAGGAATTCTTAATTTTAATGATAGCTCTTGCTCGAACCAGGTAGAATTGAAACAAACCATGTAAGATTTACCCGGTCGAATTGCTTTGCGAATGCGTTCTACTAGTCGAGGACGTTCTAAAATTTTTTGGGAGAGAGGTTTAAGAGAAGCATCGTAGGTGGAAAGCAGTAACAGACGCGATCGCGCGTGAGAAAATGGTATTCCTGGTAAAAGCTGCAAATAATAATCGATAATTATTGGGGAAAGCGGAACTCCTGTAACATAGATCAAACGCGTGTGAGGATTACGCAAGCGAATCAAGGAAAATAACAGTCGTTCTTCGTAGTGAAGAAAACCCTCTATTTTGCCTAATTCGCGCTGGTCTAAACTAAACGAAGGTATGACGACAATATCATAATCATCTTGGTCAAAAAGATCGACACTATGCCAGCGATCGCGTAACTTATTTTGTAAATCCCGAAACTTCGCTGTCTGTTCGGGGGAACTCTGACAATTTAAACTCTGCATTCGCGCTTATCTACCTTTTACGCCCCTAAAAGCAATCTTAGCTGATGATTAGGACTTACGATATCTATCTTCGGAAGTTGCGCGTAATTTGTTACCAAACCTTAAATCCAACTTTTTGTTAGCAATGGTAAATCATTCGTGAAATTTGTCGAGACTAAAATGCAACGTCTCTACATAAAGTAGTTAAATATTTTTACAAATCATCTACTTTTGCTATAACCTTTTACATCTAATTTCCCCTGCGCGACAAGTTGGTTAACTAACCCCCACAAAATCTTTAATTTTCTGTAAATAAGTTGGTGCATCTTCCAACATCGGAAAATGAGCCGTTTCTGCTATTTCAAAATACTCAACTCGATCGCTTAAACTTGCGGCTTCTCTACCCATTGCTGCGGGAATAATTTGGTCATATTCTCCGGCAACTAACAACGTCGGTACGGTAATTTTCGCAAATTCTTGGGGCATTACTTCTACTGCTTTCTTACTCACTGAAGTAAAAATTGTCCCTAAAGCTGCTTCGTAATCTGCTAACAAAAAATCTTCTAAAAAAGCTTTACTAATCTGGCTTGGCAGCGATCGTCGTAAAAATCTTGCCATAAACAATTTATCTGCAAAAGGAACCTTTAAAAACCAGTTATAGCGAAACTTAACGACATAACCACCAAACTTATAAAAAGCAGCAAATGCTTTCTCGTCGTATTCAAAAATACCGCTACAAGTGAGGATTACTTTTTCTACTCGTTCGGGATACCGATTAATAAAAAATGTTGCCACCGATGCGCCCATCGAGTGACCGTTTAGATAAACTTTTTCTAACTCTAATTTATCCAAAAGAAGCGCCAGATCGTCAGCATATTCCTCTAATTCATAGCTTAATTCGCCTTCCACTGACTCAGTAATTAAACTCCGCCCAAACCCCCGCAAATCATATAACAAACAGTCAAAATCCTCAGCAAGCGCGGCTGCGGTACTTTCCCAATATCTGGCAGAACCGCCCCAACCGTGAACAAAGACCATTACAGGCTTGGGTGTGGTACTATCTGGCTGACGTACCCATTCGTAGTAATGCTCGATACCCCGAATATTGATTTTCTGCATATACCACAAAAGTGGCTATTTGTCAAGCAAATAACCACTCCTTATTTACTAAACTACTAAGCTGATTCTGGTTTTGGTAAAGAAGAGGGATGTACCAGTAATTCTGCGGTCGATCGCTTCTCGACCATTTCCTTAGTCACCGTACAGCGACGGACATCTTTGCGAGAAGGTAACTCGTACATCACATCCAGCATCAATTCTTCGACGATACTGCGTAAAGCCCGCGCCCCTGTTTTTCGGCGATAAGCTTCTTGGGCGATCGCGCGCACCGACTCAGGATTAAATTCTAGCTGTACGTTATCCATCTTCAGCAGTTTTTGATACTGCTTCACCAAAGCATTACGCGGCTCGGTTAAAATTTCCATGAGCGCCTCTTCATCGAGAGGATCGACTACCGCCACCACCGGAATCCGACCGACAAATTCCGGAATCATGCCAAACTTAACGAGATCGTCTGGTTGGAGGTGTCGAACTACATCGGCGGCGCGTTTTTCCTTAGACTGTGTATCTCCGGGACGGACAAAGCCCATTGATTTTTTGCCAACACGCTGTTCTACCACCTTATCCAAACCGACAAAAGCACCACCACAGATAAACAGGATATTGCTGGTATCGATTTGGATGCAATCTTGATAAGGGTGTTTGCGTCCACCTTGAGGAGGAACATTAGCGATCGTACCTTCCAGCATTTTCAGCAGCGCTTGCTGCACCCCTTCCCCAGAAACATCCCTCGTGATCGAGGTATTTTCACTTTTACGAGCAATTTTATCTATTTCGTCAATATAGATAATTCCTCGTTGCGCCTCTTCCACATCCAATTCCGCCACCTGAAGCAGTCGCAGCAAAATGTTTTCCACATCTTCCCCCACATAACCTGCTTCTGTCAGCGTCGTCGCATCTGCTACCGCAAAAGGCACATCGAGAATTTTCGCTAGGGTTTGGGCTAAGAGAGTTTTACCGCAACCCGTCGGTCCAATCAAGAGAATATTCGATTTTTGCAGTTCTACTGGGTCATCTGCATTTGCCTTGCCACTGTTTTTCGCAGCCGCAAAACTAAGACGCTTGTAATGATTGTATACTGCTACCGAGAGCACTTTTTTCGCCTCATCCTGACCGATAACGTGTTCGTCGAGATACTTTTTCAGTTCTCGTGGCTTAGGAATTTGACTCAAAGAAAGGCGGTCTGCATTCGAGCGACGTTTAGGTGCGGGATCTTCTGAGCGGGAGACTGGTTGCGTAGCTGAGGAGGCAGAATCGAGCAGCTCCTCGTCTAAAATTTCGTTACACAGTTCTACACATTCGTCGCAGATGTAGACTCCCGGACCCGCAATCAACTTGCGAACCTGCTCTTGGGATTTGCCGCAGAACGAACATTTTAGATGGGAGTCGTATTTTGCCATATCTGCCTCTTATTTAATCGAAGTGAGAGCAACTTTTGGCTCGGACATTTCTTGCCGAGAGATTACTTGGTCGATTAAACCGTATTCTTTAGCCTCTTGGGAGGACATGAAAAAGTCGCGTTCTGTATCAGCAGCAATTTTTTCTATTGGTTGACCAGTATGACTAGCCAATATTTCATTAAGTTGCTGTTTGATATAAAGGATTTCTTTTGCTTGAATTTCAATGTCAACTGCTTGACCGCGAGCGCCACCAAGGGGTTGATGAATCATGATCCGCGCTGAAGGCAGAGCCATGCGTTTGCCTTGGGTTCCGCCCGAAAGCAGAAATGCGCCCATACTGGCTGCCAGTCCATAGCATATAGTAACAACATCTGGGCGAATTTGCTGCATGGTGTCAAAAATTGCCATACCAGCATAGACACTGCCACCGGGAGAGTTGATATATAATTGGATATCTTTTTCGGGATCTTCAGCATCGAGAAATAAAAGTTGAGCCGCTACTGAATTAGCTACAGTGTCATCGATCGCCGATCCTAAAAATACTATTCTTTCTCGTAGCAGTCGAGAGTAAATGTCAAATGCTCTCTCGCCCATACCCGATTGTTCGACAACCATCGGGACGACATTACTTGCTTCGCAGTTGAAGGCGTGCGCGTAAATCGAGTTGACTTTTGGGTAATTGTGATTAATTATGGGATAATTTGGCGATTGAGATTTAACCATATAACTAAGCTCTAGGGAAACATTTTCTCTTGGAGGCTAGATGTATATTCATTTTACTTAGCTCTCCTGAAGCATAATTTTTTGGCTCTAGCAAGCTCCTCTTTTGACTATTATGCCTCAACCAGTTCCCGGAATGCTGGCGATCGCTAAATTTCTTGGGGACTGGTGAGGTGGGGACTGGGTTCAGTGAACAGTTATCAGTTATCAGTTATCAGTTTATACTCCTTGTCTCCCTAATCCCCAATCCCTAATCCCTAATCCCCAATCCCTAATCCCTAATCCCCAATCCCTAATCCCTAATCCCTAATCCCTAATCCCCAATCCCCAATCCCCAATCCCTAGTCCCCAGTCCCCAATCCCTAATCCCCAATCCCCAATCCCTAGTCCCTAATCTGAAGACACTTCTGTAGCTTCAACTTCGATCGCTTCGGGAGCGGAGCTAGTTTCTGTTTGCTCGGTTTGTTCAGCTTCTGCGGCTTTGGCTGCGGTTTCTGCTGCGAGGGAACCTTTGGGAACTAATTCGACGTTAGCTTTTTCTCTGAGCCAGTCGAGGGCTTTTTCTTTGCGTAAGTCGTCGGTGACAAAATCCCGCAATTTGTCTTCGTCAACTTCGCGATCGCTTAATTGTTCTTTTACCTCTTCCATACGGGTTTGGAGGTCTTCAGGAGCGACTTCGAGGGATTCACGTTTCGCGACTTCCAGCAAAGCGAGGGATTGTTTGAGACGGGCGATCGCATCGGGACGCGATCGCTCTCTCATCGCAGGCATATTTTCTTTGGTAAACAGTTGGCGCACGTCCATGCCATACTGTTGCATCTGCATTGCTGTTTGAGTGAGAACTGTTTCTACTTCCCGTTCGATCGTGGTTTCGGGAAGTTCCACTTCTGCTACTTCTACCAGCGCGTCAACAATTGCTGATTCAATGCTATTTTTCGTTTCTCGCTCAGCTTTTTCTTGAAATTGAGTTTCGATCGACTCGCGTAACTCTGCCATTGTTTCAAATTCGCTTACTTCCGCCGCGAAGTCGTCATCTAACTCTGGCAATTCTTTTTCCTTGAGTTCTTTCAGCGTAACGGTAAAAATCACCTCTTTACCCGCTAAATCTTCTCTGGGATAGTCTTCTGGAAATGTCACTGGAATTTCTTTAGTTTCCCCCGGATTCATTCCCTCTATACCTTGGGTTAAGCCTTCGATAAATCTTTCTGGTTCGAGTTCCAGTTGAAAATCTTTCGCCTCAGCCCCAGAAAGTTCTTCGGCTTCTTCTCCCTCAGCAGTAGCATAGCGACCTTGATAATCAACGATCGCCACATCTCCTGGTTGCGCGGGACGACCTTCAACGGGAATTAAGGTTGCTTGTTCTACTCGCTTGCTTTCGAGAAATTCATCCACCTCCTTGGGTTCGTAAACCGTTTCCTCGGCTTTGACGCTTAAGTTGCTGTAATCTCCTAAATTAACTTCCGGAGGAACGTCTACCGAAGCCAAAAACGTTAAGGTTTCTCCAGGTTCGTACTTTTCGATCAACTCCTCAAAGTTGGAACGAAGTTGATAATTGCCCAGGACTGCTAATGATTCTTGTTCAACCGCTTGTTGCAGGCTTTCTTGAATTAACTCTTCGAGGACTGTCGCTTTGATGCGTTGAGGTCCCAATCGCTGTAACAAAACTTTACGCGGTACTTTACCCTTACGAAACCCAGGCAGATTTACCGAGCGGGCAAGGTTTCGCAAGACTTTTTCGTAGGTTTGTTTGCTCTTTTCGGCGGGAATTTCTATTTCCAGACCAATCTGACTAGCGGGAAGCTTTTCCTGGGTGACTTTCATGGATACTTTTTTGTGACAACTAAAGTAATTTTTGACTGGGATTCCCATTTCTGGGAATAAAGATTAAGCTAAATTTAAGAATCCTTATGATATCCTAGTTTGGCAACCAGCTTGCAAGAGATCGGCGGTGCAAAGGTGGTTAGCTCTGGGTTAACCTATTCTCTAATACTCTAATAGTATCGAGTGTGTGTTTGGGTTGCAATCTGACTAGCGGGTTAGGATGATTGGCGCTTTCACCAAATCTCCGCTCGCAGTTAAGGCAAGGTAAGATTTTTGAGTAACAAGCAAGGAGATCCCGCTTGAGGTTCTTTCTAGCTTGACTAGCGCCTCCGAAAATTGTCTAACCCAAGTTCGCCATCACTTTCGGTTTTAAGCGATGAATAAACTATTAAAATGAAAAGATGAGCAATCAATTTGCCGAAATTAAACTGAATTAATTATAAAAGCCCGGAAGAGAAACATATTATTAAACATTTGTCAATAAGCAAAAAAATATTAACATCACTCAATTAACCAGAGAAAAAACGGAGGGTCTAAATTTGTCAAGTAAAATTAATGTTGCGATTCTTGGTGCCACAGGAGCAGTAGGTACTGAATTGCTCGAACTATTGGCAAGTCGTCAATTTCCAGTAAACAAGCTGAAATTGTTGGCTTCTCCTCGTTCAGCCGGAACGAAGCTTAGTTTCCGAGGGGAAGAGTTAACAGTAGAAGCAGTAGGTGATGATTCTTTCGCGGATGTAGATTTAGTTTTGGCATCGGCTGGGGGTTCAACCTCGAAAGTTTATGCTCCCAAAGCTGTCGCCGCCGGAGCGGTAGTAGTGGACAATTCTAGTGCTTTTCGTCTTGACCCGAATGTGCCATTGATTGTCCCGGAAATCAATCCAGAAGCGGCAAAAGCACATCAGGGAATCATTGCTAATCCTAACTGTACGACGATTTTAATGGCGATCGCCGTTTACCCACTGCATCAAGTAAGCCCGGTAAAACGGATTGTGGTGGCTACTTATCAGTCAGCTTCGGGTGCAGGTGCGCGGGCGATGGAAGAGGTGAAAACCCAGGCACAAGCAATTTTAAATGGAGAGACAGCCAAACCAGAAATTTTTCCGCACGCGATCGCCTTTAATTTATTTCCGCATAACTCGCCGCTCAATGACAACGGCTATTGCGAGGAAGAAATGAAAATGGTCAACGAAACTCGCAAAATTTTTAACGCCCCAGAATTGCGCGTTAGTGCTACTTGCGTGCGGGTTCCCGTACTTCGCGCTCATTCAGAAGCCGTTAATTTAGAATTTGCCCAACCTTTTAATCGGGATCGCGCTAGAGAGATTTTGGCAAAAGCTCCTGGAGTAAAATTAGTAGAAGATTGGGGTGCAAATTACTTCCCGATGCCAGTAGATGCAACAAATCGGGATGAAGTTTTAGTCGGGAGAATTCGCCAAGATATTTCTCACGAATGCGGCTTAGAATTGTGGTTGTGTGGCGACCAAATTCGCAAAGGTGCTGCTTTAAATGCAGTCCAGATCGCAGAATTATTGGTGAAAGAAAATTTGCTGCGCTCGGCAGCAACAGTGTCAGTATAAAACTAAAACAAAAGTAAAAATGAGCAATGACAGTTGAACTATTTGGACGGGTAATTACCGCAATGGTGACACCGTTTGCTGAAGATGGCAGCGTGGATTATGGTGTTGCTGAAAAGCTAGCCGCACATCTAGCAGAAAATGGTAGTGATGGAATCTTGGTTTGTGGTACTACCGGAGAATCTCCGACTTTAACTTGGTCAGAAGAGTATCAGTTATTTCAGGTAGTGCAAAAAGCAGTCCGAGGTAAAGCAAAAGTAATCGCCGGAACAGGATCGAATTCTACTCGCGAAGCGATCGCCGCAACCCAAAAAGCTGCTAAACTAGGATTAGATGGCTCTTTGCAAGTGGTTCCCTATTACAATAAACCACCTCAAGCAGGACTTGAATTGCACTTTCGCTCGATTGCTCTTGCTTGTCCCGATTTGCCAATAATGCTTTACAATATTCCCAGTCGTACGGGTCAAAATCTGCAACCAGAAACAGTTGCTAAACTAGCAGAAATAGATAATATTGTGGCAATAAAAGAAGCTAGTGGTAACTTAGATAATGTAAGTCAAATTCGAGTTAATACCTCTGAGTCTTTTGGAATTTATTCTGGTGACGACAATCTGACTTTACCAATTTTGTCTGTAGGTGGAACGGGAGTTATAAGCGTTGCTAGTCATTTGGTTGGAGATAAGTTACAAAAGGCGATCGGTAATTTTGTAGTTGGAAAAACTGCTGAAGCAAGTAAAATTCATGGTGAATTATTGTCTTTATTTAAAGCTCTTTTTTGTATCACAAATCCGATTCCCATTAAAGCAGCTTTGACGATGCAAGGGTGGAATGTAGGTAGCGTTCGTCCGCCTCTTTGCGAAATCCCTCCAGATTTAAAAGCAAAATTAGAAAAAGTTTTACAGGAACTGGCATTGCTGTAGATTTGGCGAGCAAAAATTAAAGAAGAGAAATTGCCAAAGTGAGCGAAAAAAGTTGGCTGCCGACCCATTGTTTATCCTGAAAAAAACCAAGGGTAAATTAATCACAAATTTGGTTAGAGGTTAAGTAACTAATTAACTGTCAACAAAAAGAAAAAGTTAATTAACAAAAGTTTTAGAACAGACGAAAGTGTCAAAAAAGGAGATACATGAGTAAGAAAGAATCAAAACCAACAGTAAAAATTATTCCTCTCGGTGGATTACACGAAATTGGGAAGAATACTTGCATCTTTGAATACGAAGACGAAATGATTTTGTTAGATGCAGGGATTGGTTTTCCCTCGGATGATATGCACGGAGTTAATATCGTTTTACCCGATATGACTTATGTGCGGGAAAATAGCCATAAAATAAAAGGAGCGATCGTGACCCACGGTCACGAAGACCATATTGGCGGTATAGCTTATCATTTGAAGCAATTTGACATTCCGGTGATTCACGGTCCAAGATTGGCGATCGCCTTATTGCAAGACAAAATAGAAGAAGCTGGAGTTAGCGATCGCACCAAACTCAAAACCGTTGTTCCTCGCGATATCGTCAGAATTGGGAAATCATTCTTTGTTGAGTTTATTCGCAATACCCACTCAATCGCGGATAGCTTTACCGTCGCAATTCACACCCCCATCGGCGTAATTATTCACACAGGTGACTTTAAAGTTGACCATACTCCCGTCGATGGTGAATTTTATGACTTTCATCGCCTCGCCGAACATGGTGAAAAAGGTGTATTGTGCTTATTAAGCGATTCTACCAACGCCGAAGTTCCGGGATTTACTCCTTCAGAAAGGTCGGTTTATCCTAACTTAGACCGAATTATGGGTCAGGCTGAAGGACGCTTGATGATTACTACCTTTGCTTCTTCGGTACATCGGATCAATATGATCTTGGAATTAGCGCAAAAGCATAATCGCGTGGTTTCGGTTTTGGGTAGGTCAATGTTAAACGTGATTGCTCATGCACGCAAACTGGGTTATATTAATTGTCCCGATCGCTTGTTTGAACCGATCAAAGCCGTTCGCAATTTACCCGACGAGAAAGTGCTGATTTTAATGACAGGTTCTCAAGGAGAAACCTTAGCTGCAACCACTCGCATTGCTAAAGGCGAACACCGACAAGTTAAAATTAAGTCAGGCGATACGGTCGTATTTTCCGCTAATCCGATTCCTGGTAATACTCTAGCCGTGGTTGATGTAATTGACCGCTTGATGATGCAAGGTGCAAAAGTAGTTTACGGTCGTCATCATGGAATTCACGTTTCTGGTCACGGAGCGCAAGAAGACCAGAAATTGATGTTAGGCTTGACAAAACCCAAGTTTTTCGTTCCCGTTCACGGTCAGTATCGAATGCTAGTCGCTCATTCTAAGACGGCGAAAAGCATGGGTGTCCCCGAAGAAAATATGGTGATTATTAACAATGGGGATGTGATTGAATTGACGGCTGATAGTATTGGTATTGGCGGTCAAGTACCATCGGGTATTCAATTGGTCGATCGCGCGGGAATTGTTCACGAAAATGTGATGCAAGAACGTCAGCAATTGGCTGAAGATGGGGTAATTACTGTTGCGGCTGCGGTTGACTGGGAAGGTAAATTGTTAGCGAAACCAGAAATTCATTTGCGAGGTGTGGTGACATCGGTTGAGCGATCGCTGTTGCGCGAATTAACCACTCGAACGATTGAAAGGACATTAAGCGATCGCTGGGCGGAATTTGCTCATACTTTTGATGGCGAATTAGAAGTAGATTGGACAGGTTTAAGAACCGAAATTGAAACAGCTTTACAGCGACTTATTCGCCGCGAACTCAATATCTTCCCCTTGGTAGTTTTCTTAAGTCAAACTCCCGAACAACCTTTGGTTAAAGCCTCTAGTCGCCGTCGTCGGCGTTCTACCGCTCAAATTGCTTCTTAATTGAGTTTTTTTTAACATCAATTGAGGTTTTTGTCAAGATGTGACTCGGAACTTCTGGGTCGCATTTTTTCTTGTCTAAATCAATCAGTTAGATCTCTCTCCAGTAGCATCCCTCGACACACAAGGTATAGAATGTAAAAAATCCCCTCTCCTTGCAGGGGGTTGGGGAGAGGTCATCTTCCCAAATATTCTCAAATTTTGAGACCGGTAAATGAAAAAGACAATCAAGAAACGCCTAGGATTATTATTAATCTTCTTAACTACTTTTTCTAGTAGTTGGCAAATTCAGACTGTACAAGCTAATTCCACAACTAACAGCGAAATCGCCCAAACAACAAATTTTCAGCAACATTTTGACAGCTTAGGTGTTAACGGTTCAGTCCTTATTTATGACTTAAATCGAGACACTTTTTATCAACACAACCCTAATCGTAACTCCACAGCTTTTTCACCCGCTTCAACCTTCAAAATATTTAATTCCTTAGTAGCTTTAGAAACAGATGTAATTAAAGATGATGTAGATGTTTTAACTTGGGATGGAATTGAAAGAGGCTTTAATCCCTCTCTCATGAAAGTCTGGAATCAAGATTTAAACCTGCGTCTAGCTTTTAAGTATTCAGCCGTCTGGTTTTATCAAGTTCTTGCGCGGAGAATTGGCTATGAAAGAATGCAGAATTTTATTAATCAAGTTCAGTATGGTAATCAAAATATTGGGACAGCAGAATCAATCGATCGCTTTTGGTTAGATGCTGAATTACAAATTACTCCCCAAGAACAAATTAACTTTTTGCGTCGTCTTTATGAAAACAATTTGCCTTTTCAGCAGCGCAATATTGAGATAGTCAAAGACATTATGATTATGGAACAAACACCTAATTACACTCTGCGCGCAAAAACAGGTTTAACTCCTAAAGTAGGCTGGTATGTGGGTTACTTAGAACAGAATGATAATGTTTATTTCTTCGCTACTAATCTCAATGTTATTGCCGAAAAAGACATTGCTGCGAGAATAGAAATTACTAGACTGAGTTTACAAGAACTCGGACTTTTGTAATTTTTTCAGTTTTTCCTACTTTTTTAACTTTTTTAGTTAGATAAATAGTTGATTACAATCCGAGTAAGTATCAACACTGTACCAATTTATCATCTTTCTAAAGTTCGATCTACAGCAGATATAAGTAGATCGTCTTTTTTTAATCTTTAATTATTTTTATCTTAATTTTTTATTTATTAATTCTTAATCTAATTAAGATAAGTTATTTAACTGGCGATAACTTCGCAGAAAGGGAATATTAAAGCAATCGAGGGTTAACACAGTTCGTTAACGTCTAGTTATTAGTTAGTCGAAATGGAGATTATTTCCGGATAAATTAGCCAGATTAACAATTCTAGACAATTGGTTTGTGATTTAGTTGATTTTGTGAATATGTAAGGCGATATCTTGTCAACTTTGTCTCGATTTTACTTACAAATAAGAAAGCAAAATCAACTAGATTTCCTGGTTTAAGTTATAGCAAATCTAATGATAATTTGCCGAAAAAGGCTGATTAGCGAAAGTAAATTCTTGGAAGTGGGGTTGAAATCAAACCCAAATAGTGAGGAGTAAATAAATTAGAAAAATGGTGCAAATTAACGAAATTCGCATTGACCAACCTGACACTGATAACGATGAATACTTTGAGTTAACCGGAGATGCAAGTAC
The DNA here is from genome assembly GCF_020144665.1 of Oscillatoria salina IIICB1. Classification (NCBI taxonomy): domain Bacteria; kingdom Bacillati; phylum Cyanobacteriota; class Cyanophyceae; order Oscillatoriales; family Oscillatoriaceae; genus Oscillatoria; species Oscillatoria salina. The sequence continues at coordinate 15,934 of NZ_JAAHBQ010000066.1, forward strand.
ATCTCTAGATAACTTAACCTATCTAGTTATTGGTGATGGAACTAACGGTAGTGGAGTTATTGAAGCTGTAGTTGACTTAAGTAGTAATACAATTAACAACGAAGGTTTCTTTTTGGCTGCGGAAAATACCTTTTCCCTAGCAACACCGGACTTAATAACTGACCTAAATTTTGAAAATAGCGATAATGTTACTCATCTACTTGTAGAAGGTTTTACAGGTAGCAATGGTGACGATTTAGACACGGATGATGATGGAACTCTTGATGTTATTCCTTGGTCATCAATTGTAGATTCAGTAGCCTTAATTGAATCAGAAACAAGCGGCGAAATCGTTTATAGTGATATTATTGTCGGACCAGATGGTAGTTTTGTCCCAGGACATATTTATCGTCTTCCTGATGATAGTGGTAACTGGAATATTGGTGGTTTTACTCTCAATACTAACGATACTCCTGGTACTTCCAACGATCCTACACCCCCACCTGAAGAAACTGTTCCTATCTACGAAATTCAAGGTTTAAATATTACTTCACCTCTGGCTGGGAATAATGTTACTACCACAGGTATCGTTACTGCTGTTGATAGTAATGGTTTTTACCTCCAAGATCCAGTAGGTGATGGTATTTCTGCTACTTCTGATGGTATTTTTGTCTTTACTGGTAGTCAACCAACAGTTAGCGTTGGTGATGAATTAGAAGTAGAAGGAACAGTTACAGAATTTTTTCCTGGTGGTGAAAGTACGGGTAATCTTTCCACTACACAAATTACCAGTTCCACAGTAACTATTTTATCAAGTGATAATCTTTTACCCGACCCAATTTTAATTGGTGGTGATGGAAGGATACCACCGACAGCAATTATTAACCCAAACGGGATAGAATTCTCTGAAAGTTTAGAAGGAATGCTAGTAACAGTAAATGATGCTGTTGCTGTTAGTCCAACTAATCGTTTTGGGGAAATATTCACCGTCGTTGATAATGGAGAAGCTGCGACTGGAATCAGCGATCGCGGTACGATCAATATTAGCCCGGAAGATTTCAACCCCGAACGAGTACAAATTCAGTTCGACGACGATTTATTACCAGATTTTGCCCCACAAGTCAAGGTCGGAGACGTTCTTGGTGACGTTACCGGAGTAGTTAGTTATGCTTTCGGTAACTTTGAAGTTTTAGTCACCGAAGAATTTACACCTACCGAAGGAAATTTAGAACCAGAAACCACAGATTTAGTAGCAACAGAAACCAAATTAACAGTTGCTAGTTATAATGTCCTCAACCTCGACCCCAACGACGCTGACGGTGACGAAGATATAGCCAACGGACAATTTGCAAATATCGCCAATCAAATCGTTACCAACCTGCAAACTCCTGATATTATCGCCTTACAAGAAATTCAAGACAATAGCGGTTCAACTGACGACGGAACCACTGCTGCTGACGTTACCTTACAAACCTTAACTGACGCAATTGTTACCGCAGGTGGAGTTAATTATAGCTTTATCGATGCACCAACAAATAATAACGAAAATGGCGGACAACCTGGTGGTAATATTCGTGTTGCTTACCTTTATAATCCCGCTCGAGTTAACTTGGTTTCCGGTTCTGTGGAAATCGTTACCGATGCAGATCTCAGCGACGGAGACGCTTTCGAGGACAGCCGCAAACCCTTAGCTGCTACCTTTGAATTTGCAGGTGAAGAAGTTACACTTATCAACAATCACTTCTCTTCTAAAAGTGGTAGTACCCCCTTATTTAGTACAGAACCACCAGTAAATGGTAGCGAAGACGAACGCATCGCCCAAGCTGAAGTTGTTAATAATTATGTTGACGATATTTTAGCAGCAAATGCTGAAGCTAACGTCATTGTTTTAGGTGACTTAAATGAATTTGAGTTTGAAACTGCTGTAGAAATTCTTGAAGGTGACATTCTCACCAATCTAACCGAAACTTTACCCGAAGACGAACGCTACACCTTTATTTTTCAAGGTAATTCTCAGTCACTCGACCACATTTTAATTAGCAATAATCTCGCTGAAGAAGCCGAGTTTGACATCGTTCATGTAAATACCGAATTTGCCGATGCAGCTAGCGATCACGATCCTTTAATAGTTAGCGTTGATTTGCAAGCCGAAACTACTACCTTTGCAGCAGTTAACGACGATGACGTTCGGACTTTCATCGATACACCTATAACAATTGATGTCCGAGAAAACGACATTGACGATGACGATGATTCTAGCGATTTACAAGTACAAAGTATTTCTGGTGCGAACAACGGTACTGTGGAAATAAACGCAGACGGAACGATTACTTTTACCCCAAATTCTGGTTTCAAAGGAAAAGAAGACTTCAATTATGTCCTTACTGATGACGAAGGAAATGAAGCCATAGGAAGGGTAATTGTGGAAGTTAGCGACGATTTACCGACGGAATTTGCTGCTGTAGATGATAACTTCTCTACTACCCCAGGTACTCCGGTAACATTCGATTTACTCGCGAATGATACTGACGATGATAATGACGATAGCGATTTAGAAATTACCAATATTTCTGGGGCTAGTAATGGTACGGTAGAAATTAATGCAGACGGGACAATTACATTCACACCTAACCCAAATTTCCGAGGAAAAGAAGACTTCTACTACACCCTGACTGACGATGAAGGTAATACAGATACAGGTCGCGCGATCGTTACTGTTAGTGAGGAACAAAACGAAGGATTTACGCTACAAATTCTCCATGCAGCCGACCAAGAAGGCGGTTTAACAGCAATTGAAGATGCAGTGAATTTTTCTGCGGTTATTGAAGGTTTGGCTAATGATTTTGCCAACACTTTACGGCTTTCTGCGGGAGATATTTATATTCCTGGTCCGTTCTTTACCGCTAGCGATGAAGTTTTTGGCGAACCGGGAATTGGCGATATTTTAATTAATAACGCCCTTGGTTTCCAAGCCGTTTCTTTTGGTAATCATGAGTTTGATTTGGGTACAAGTGTTGTAAAAACACTCCTCGAAGCTAACTCGGAAATTGATTTATCCGTAGTGGGCGAACCAGGGGAATTTCCAACTCTTCAAGGATTAGGAAATTATCCGGGAACGGCATTTCCTTATCTGAGTAGTAACTTGGATTTTGCCCCGGATCAAAACTTAGCTGGTTTAGTTGTGGAAGCAGGAGAAGAACCCGAAGGAAATACGATTACCAAGAGTGTCGTTATTGATGTTAATAACGAACCGATTGGTGTGATTGGGGCGACTACACCAATTTTAGAGTCAATTTCTTCTCCGGGAGATGTGGAAGTTTTCCCCGCAGATGCTGATGATTTTGATGCTTTAGCGGCAATTATTCAAGCAGAAGTTGATGCTTTGACCGCCCAAGGTATCGATAAAATTGTTTTGCTAGCCCACTTCCAACAAATTAGTATCGAACAGGAAATTGCAGCCCGTTTGGATGATGTGGATATTGTGATTGCAGGTGGTTCTAATACTTTACTTGCAAATGAGGACGATCCGTTGCGGGCTGGTGATGAAATCGAGGGACCTTACCCGATCGCTGTAGAATCAGAAGGCGAAACAGTTTATGTCATCAATACTGACGGAAATTACAAGTATGTGGGGCGTTTGGCGGTTACTTTTGACGCAAATGGCGTAATTACGGAAGTTCTCGACGAAAGTGGGGTTTATGCTACTGATGATGCGGGAGTTGACCGAGTTTATGAGTCAGATGTCGATGCAAGTGAGGTAGCAAATCCTTTAGTGGTGGAAGTGACAAACGCGATCGCTGATGTCGTCCTCGCTAAAGATGGTAACATTTTTGGGCGCACGGAAGTCTTCCTCAACGGTACGCGGGGTGATGTTCGTACTCAAGAAACTAATTTGGGTAATTTGACTGCGGATGCGAATTTGTTGATCGCTCAAGAGTACGATCCAAGTGTGGTGGTTTCGATCAAAAATGGTGGGGGAATTCGCGATAATATTGGTCGGGCGATCGTTCCTCCTGGTGGAACTTCTGATGACTTGGAGAAAACTCCCCCCGCAGCTAACCCGCTAGTTGGTAAGGAAACAGGAGATATTTCGCAACTGGATATCGAAAACTCGTTGCGTTTTAACAATGAACTGACGCTGTTAACGGTTACGGTTGAGGAACTCGAACAGATTTTAGAGTATGCTATCTCGGCTACCGAACCCGGTGCAACTCCCGGTCAATTTCCCCAAGTTGGGGGTTTGAGTTTCAGCTTCGATCCTGACGGAGTGGCGATCGCGATCGACGACAATGGTAACATCGTTACCGAGGGAACTCGCATCCAAAATGTTGCCCTCATTGATGAAGCAGGTAACGTCGAAACAGTTTTGGTGGAAAATGGCGAAATAGTGGTTGACCCCAACCAAGAAATTCGCCTCGTTACCCTCAATTTCCTCGCTGGCGGGGGCGATGGCTATCCTTTCGCTCTTTTTGGTGAAAACCGGGTTGACCTCGTAGAACAGCCAATTCCTGCGGGATCGCCGAATGTTGCTACTTTTGCAGCTAGCGGTACAGAACAAGATGCGTTAGCAGAGTATTTAGCCGCTAATTTCCCCTCCGATGACGATCCGAATACGCCAGTTTTCGATCTCGAAGATCTACCCCCCGCAGAAGATGAAAGGATTCAGAATTTGGATGCAGTTAGCGAAGATACTGTTCTCGGTGTCGCTGCGGTTGCAAGTTTAGCGGCTGCTACCGAACTCTTGACAAATCCAGAAATTTCTGCTCTAGAATCAAATGAGTTTGCTAGCGAGATAATCGAGTCACAACAGTTCAGTTTAGAACCGATGTCTTTAGACACTTTCTCTGCTGGTTTTGTCGGATTCGATCCCACATCTTTAGCAACAGTTGATGATAGTTCCAACGGAGATTTGGCAGTAATTTAACCTCAATTTTCTGAGAAGTCATTTCTCGATCGATACTTTCATTTGTAGAGACTAGCCATGCTAGTTTCTACAAATCAATTAAGACTAAGGCGATCGGGCGAATAATCTTTCTTAGCTAACAAAAGATAAGTCATCATCTTACCTTTGCCTTTAACCAGGATACAACCTCGTTCCTCAAATTCATACTTATCTTTAATTATCTCATAAGTTGTAGCGCTAACTTGAATAGCACCAGGAATTCCGTGAGACTCCATGCGACTCGCTGTGTTAACTGCATCTCCCCAAAGGTCATAAATAAACTTTTTCGTCCCAATTACACCAGCAACTACTTCTCCCGTATTAATTCCCACGCGAATATTAAATACCTCACCATGTTTAGCGCTAAATTTTTGCATTTCTGCTTGCATTTTCAGCGCCATTTCAGCAATTGCTTCAGCATGATCTGGACGGGGGATTGGTAAACCTCCAGCAACCATATAAGCATCACCAATCGTCTTAATTTTTTCTAATTTGTATTCTTCGCTAAAGCGATCGAAAGCCGAAAAAATCTCATTCAGTAACTTGACTAATTCTTCCGGATTTTTCCGCGAAGACAACTCAGTAAAACCGACCAAATCGGCAAAAAGGATCGTTACTTCGCTAAATCTTTCGGCAATATTAACTTGTCCTCGTTTCAACTGTTCGGCAATCGGTTCTGGTAAAATATTCAGTAAAAGTTGTTCGGATTTTTCTCTTTCAACCCGCAACTTATCCGCAGTTTGTTTTCTTTCCTTAATTTCCCAATCAACTCGCTCAAACATTTCATTAAAAGCAATCATAACTTGTCCTAATTCATCAGCCCGCTTAACTTGCAATGAGTAAAAATTAGGACGATCGCGTTCGGATTTTAAAGCATCTGCTACTAACATTAAATCGTCGCGCAGTCGGAGAATAGGAACGATAACCGTTGCTCCTAAAACAATCATAGTTGTTGTTGTGACTACAGCCGAAATCAACAAAACTAAAATTGCAATCCGAAGCGTATAATATAACAAACTTTGTTGAATTTTAGAAGCATCGTGTCGCACGACTAACGAACAAGCAATACCTAAATTTTGCGAAGAACGAGCAACATCATAACGCTTACCATCCCAACTACGCTGACGGACAAGATCGGCACCTTTCAAATCAGAAAAAGTAATTGCTGGTTCTTCACCATGAATTCCCACTAATTTTCCGCGAGCGTCATAAATTGCCACTCCTAAAATAATCTCCGAACCTTGAGTAAGTTTCGGGATTTTTTTCTCGAAAATTTTGGGACTCATTCGTTGTTCGCTCAAACGGACAATTGAGTCAACAACTTCCGCAGAAATCTCTTCTAACTGTCTTAATTGGCGAGCTTCTTCTCTTTTGTAAGAAGGAATTAAAATAATTATTTCGATGATAACAATACTAGCAAAAACCCAAATAACAATACGTCGCGATAAGCGAGCTTTAAAAGAGTTGAGTAGTGAAGAAATGTCGCCTAACATCAAAAAATCCTTTGCGAGCGTGCAAGAGCATCCAAAGATAGCGATGTCACCCTAACTTCTTCTGTTATACTCTGTTTTTTAGCTCGATTAATGAGTAATTTCAAAAGAAAAGTTGGAAATAATTTAGCTCCCAGTCGCTTCCTTCAACAGCTAAAGTTGCTACATAGTTTGGTGCTGGTGTCAAGCGTTGCAATGACCAACGATTGACTAAAGATCGAGAGCCGTCGATACTTAAGAGCATAGCTGGTGCTGTGAGCGAAACTGAGACTTCGACATCGGTTAATTTAGTTATTCCTTCTCCAGTAGCTTTCAAATAAGCTTCTTTACTCGTCCAAGCATAAAAAAAAGCTAATTGTCGATTTTCCGGAGGAAGAGAATTAATTATCGCTGCTTCTTGGGGAGAAAAAAAGCGTTGTGCGAGTTTTTCTGCATCAGGAAGCGATCGCAGATATTCTAAGTCTATCCCGATCGCGCGATCGCAACTCACCGCATACACAACTAATTCCTGCGAGTGAGACAAATTAAACACCAGTTGTCCGTAATTACCACGATCTTTGAGACTCGGTTTACCTTTCTCAGTGTAAACAAATTCTAAAGCTGCTGGCTTTCGCTGGACATAACCAGCTAAAATCTGTCGTAACCGTCCTCTACCGACCACAAAACGACGGCGATCGCGATCGAAATAAAATCGACTTGCTCTAGCTAACTCATCATCAGAAAGATAGGTTGCTAGCTTTTCTACCTCCTGAGTCGATAAATCCAGATTAGCACGCCACAAATGCACTTCCCGATTTGATATTGCTAAATTTGCTGGAGGATAACACCACATTTATACTACCCAGTTATCGGTGATTCAGATATGATTTATTTTACGCGATCGCGTCCGGCTCTTGACTGGCAATTCTTTGTAATTAACCTTACACTCTGTCTAAACAATTAACGATCTTATTAATTCATTTTTCCGAGGAAAATTCAAATGAAATGGGTCAAATATGTTTTAGCTTCTGCAATGGCAACACCCTTTTTTATTACCACAAAATCAGGTATTAGTCAAGAAATTCAAGCATTGCCTCAAGTACCGGGAATTGATATCAGTAGAGTCGAATATGTACCCGCCGAAAAAAATCGATCTCCCCAATTAGAACAAGCAATAATTAGGCATTTTGGTGAAGAAGTTTTAGACCCTGAATATCCAACTGAATATTCTTATAACATAGTCGATCTTAATGACGATGGCTACCCTGAAGCTTTAGTATATGTCCAAACTTTAAGACTATGTGGAACAGCAGGTTGTCCTACTTTAATTTTCCAAGGATCTGCACAAGGATACAGACAATTACGTTACGATCTTACTACCTATGGTGGCTTTATAGTTACTCCCCAAAAAACTAATGGTTGGAAAGATATTGTTAGTGCATATCGATGTCCAGATAATTTTAGTCAAACCTGCTATAGTATTAAAAGATTCAATGGTAGAGAATATCCATTTGCTCAAGTAATTTTACGAAGCACTATTACAGGTAAAGTATATTTGTTATTAGATAGATTTCATCAATTACATAATCTGAATTAAATTGGAATTTTCTAACGAAAATTAAGCTGCTATCTTAACGAAGGAGAAATTTAGATGAGATGGGTTAAATATGTTCTAGTTTTAGCGATTGTGACAACTTTTATTTTGACTACAAAATCAGGATTCAGTCAAGAAACTCAAAGATTACCTCAAGTACCGGGAATTGATATCAGTAGAGTCGAATATGTACCCGTCGAGAAAAATCGATCTCCCCAATTAGAACAAGCAATAATTAGGAATTTTGGTAATGACATTTTAAATTCTCAAAATTCACTAGAATACTCTTATAATAAAGTCGATCTTAATGACGATGGCTATCCCGAAGCTTTAGTATATGTCCAGACTGCAAGCTTTTGTGGTTCAGCAGGTTGTCCAACTTTAATTTTTCAAGGATTTCCACAGGGATATGGAGAAGTAATTTATGATAATCTTTCGCCATCTAGTGGCTTGATAGTTACTCCACAAAAAACAAATGGTTGGAAAGATATTATCGGTGCTGATAGATGCCCAGCCCCATATGATTATGCCGATCTTTGTTATATGATGACAAAGTTTGATGGAAGAAAATATTCGTCTGCGGAACTGATTTCTCGGAGAATTATTACGGGGAAAGCCGTTTTACTTTCAGCAAATTTTCATACTATAAATTCATCACAATCTCAACGAAATTATTCTCGCTGTACGAATAGTGATAATTATTGCTATCGATTAGGCGATCGCGGTCCAGCAATAGGACGTATAATTAGCTTACTCACAGATAAAGGATATCCCGTTAGCAACAATGACGACGTTTTCAATTCACAACTTGAAGCAGCAATTAAAAGGTTTCAGCGCGACAATAATCTACAAGCTGATGGTATTATAGGATTGAGAACTATTGAATTGCTTTGTCTTCCTGATGAAATTAATTCACCTAATTTATCTCAACATCGTTATAATCAATTAGGAGTAGCTCATCGTGTCTGTCAAACTTCTCTAAATAGTTATCCCGAAACTCTTAATTAACCTAAATTAAATTCAAATTTCGCAAGTAAAATTAATCTGCTATCTGAACGAAGGAGAAAGTTAGATGAAATGGTCTAAATATGTTCTAGTTTTAGCGATTGTGACAACTTTTATTGCTACTACAAAATCAGGATTTAGTCAAGAAATTCAAAGATTGCCTCAAGTACCGGGAATTGATATCAGTAGAGTTGAATATGTACCCGCCGAGAAAAATCGATCTCCCCAATTAGAACAAGCAATAATTCAAAATTTTGGAGAGGGATTTTCGATCGCTGAATTTCCAATTCAATATTCTTATAATACAGTCGATCTTAATGACGATGGCTATCCCGAAGCTTTAGTATATGTACAAAACTCAATAATATGTGGTTCACGAGGTTGTATAGCTTTAATTTTTCAAGGATCTGCACAAGGATACAGACAATTACGTTACGAGCGTATTACTTATGGTAGCTTGATAGTTACTCCCGAAAAAACTAACGGTTGGAAAGATATTATTGGTCCATACTATCACTGTTCAGATAATTTTACTACTTGCTATCTTATTCAAAAATTTAATGGCATAGAATACACCTCTGGTCAAGTAATTTCAAGAAGAACTATTACAGGTAAAGTATATTGGTTATTAGATAAATTTCATCAATTACAATCATCACAATCTCAATGAATACGGGAGTTTTTTTAACTTTAGACACATTCCATGCGTTAAACTAAATTTTTGGGAAAAGTTGCAAAGATTGATTTTGGATAACTTTCGAGACTACGAGAAATTACTAGACTTTTAGACTCTTTCGCTTTTGTGACATTTCCGCGAGTGACATAATCGAGTAAACCACAAACCACCAACCAGTAACCCTTAACCACCATTAGCAACCCTAAAGCAAAAAACTGTCACAAGAAGAAAAAATATTGCGGATTTCACGTAGGAGACTAAGAAATAGATTAAGATCGGAGCAACCAGGATCGGATATGGCACAGCAAGAAATGATAGGGGAATTATTAGCCGGACATTACCGAGTATTAGAGAAATTAGGTGGTGGTGGTTTTGGGCAAACTTATATTGCTGAAGATACTCATCGCCCCGGAAACCCGCATTGTGTCGTTAAACACCTCAAACCTGCTTCTAACAATCCAAAAGTATTAGAAACAGCGAGAAAATTCTTCCAAAAAGAAGCAGAAACTCTCGAAAGTTTAGGAAATCACGATCGCATTCCTCGGTTGCTGGCTTATTTTGAAGAAAATGAACAATTTTATCTAGTTCAAGAATATATTGAAGGACATACTCTCACCAAGGAACTGACACCGAATCAACCTTGGGAGGAAAGCAAAGTTATTGCCTTACTTGAAGAAATTTTACCAACTCTCGACTTTATTCATAGCCAAGGCGTAATCCATCGGGATCTAAAACCTGATAACCTCATCCGTCGCAGTTCAGATGATAAATTAGTTTTAATCGATTTTGGCGCGATTAAGCAACTGCGTAACCAAACAATTACCGAATCAGGAGAACTTAGTGTTACTGTAGCGATCGGGACTCCTGGTTATATGCCGACAGAACAAACTAGAGGTACACCACGTCCGAATAGTGACTTGTATGCTTTGGGGATGATTTGCATTCAAGCGTTAACGGGGAAAATGCCAGTTTTTTTGCCGGAAGATCCCGATACAGGGGAAATTCTCTGGCAAAATTTAGTTACTGCAAGTCCGGATTTAATTAGCGTCTTGACGAAGATGGTACGCTACCATTTCAAAGACCGCTATCAGTCAGCAAGTGAAGTTTTAGAAGCTTTGTCTGGTTCGCAAAAACAGTTTACTCCCATTCCACCCACCGAACCTCCCCAAGCAGGCGCAGTGGCGGTTAATGAGTTAATTTTAGAGTGGGAAGAAGCCGGACAACCGCGCAGTTGGACGATTCGCGAAGGACAAACCGGGAAAAATCCTGGTACATTTAGAATTGGACGCGATCCTGCCCGTTGTGACTTGGTTTTGTCAGACCCAATGGTATCGGGACTTCATGCGGAGATATTTTTCGACTCGCAACAGCAGCGTTTTTGGTTGCGATCGCTAACTCAAAATAGTGTAACTGTAGTTAATGGACAACCTCTGTCCAATGTCGAAGTTCCTTTGCGTCACGGTAGCAGACTCAAGTTAGGACAAACTGATTTGCAAGCTACGGTAATTAATCCCGGACATTCACCAGTTCCTATTGTGGCAAACCAGCCTCTGCAACCGCAAACTCCTCCATCTCCTCCAGTCACTCCCAGACGACAAAATCTGAGTACCTCCGCAACGGTAGCAATTTCACCAGCCGCGAGAAGATCCTCTCCTGCGACTCCTCCCCCAGTGGAACCGGAAAGTAAAGTTTTACCTTGGGTTTTGGGTTTAACAGCAGCGATTTTGGTGGGTGGTTTAGGTGGCTTAGCGGTTAATTCTTGGCAAAATCCTATCGATCGGAGGGATAATGGTGAAGAAGAATGTTTTGTGTTAGCTACGGGAAATTTGCGATCGCAGCCTGCTTCTTTTAATGATGATAGTATTGTTCGTGTCGCTAACAACGAGAAATTACTCGTTACTGGTAAGCAAACCAAAAACGGTTGGGTAGAAGTAAATTTAGGTGAAGGTAAGCGCGGTTGGGCGCATCGAGATGTTATAACTAACGAAACCGAGATGGATGATTGTCTCGAAGAACAAGACATCGAAGTGAAAATCGTTCCCGACGTTACTCCACCGAAACCCAAAGATGAAGGAATTGAGTTACTCAAAGAAGCGAAAGAATTAGCAGATCAAGGAGAATTGGAAAACGCGATCGCAACTGCGAATAAAATCGACTCCGAAAGTAAAGCTTATCAAGAAGGACAAGAATATCTCGCTAAATGGCGTAAACAATTAGCCGAACTCAAAGATAAGGGAATTGAGTTACTCAAAGAAGCGAAAGAATTAGCAGATCAAGGAGAATTAGAAAACGCGATCGCTAAAGCTAGGGAAATCGACTCCGAAAGTAAAGCATATCAAGAAGGACAAGAATATCTCGCTAAATGGCGTAAACAATTAGCCGAACTCAAAGATAAGGGAATTGAGTTACTCAAAGAAGCGAAAGAATTAGCAGATCAAGGAGAATTAGAAAACGCGATCGCCAAAGCTAGGGAAATCGACTCCGAAAGTAAAGCTTATCAAGAAGGACAAGAATATCTCGCTAAATGGCGTAAACAATTAGCCGAACAAAACAAACCCGACTGCGAAGACGGACAAAAACCAGTTTACAACGAAAGCGAAGGCAAATATAACTGTCCAATAGATCCTTCAGATAAGAATGGGGCTTTAGATCGAGTGATTCCCAACTTCCAAGCATCTGCTATTCTACCAGAAGCAGCCTTCGCCAAATGTCCCGGAAATACCGAACTCTATCAACTAGGTGAAACCGACAAATTCAACTTTGCAGTCTGCGGTAAAGATGGGAAACCTAGATTTTACCTCGGTGAAAATAAAAATGCCGAAGATGGTATTACCGTCTCTTGGTCAAACGGCTTTAAAAATGGTAGCTTTTTGTACGAACCTCCAGGCTACGGTAAATCAAACAAATCCAAAGATGAATTGCAAGTTTATCAAGATGGAAAATTAGTCACTAACGAAAAAATCCAGCAACTATATCAGCTTAACTGACAACTGGGGACTGGGGACTGGGGACTGGGGATTTGGGGGACAAGGACGATTTGGGAAAATTCGGAGATTTGGGAGATTAACTGGTAAATGCGGGTACGTGATAACTGATAACTGGTAACTGATAATCCCCAATTCCCTAATTATAAGCCCGCAAAGTGTAATCCCCCGATTGTTCCGACTTAAAAGTGCTAACAACCACCGTATAAGTACCATCCTCTGGTAAAGTAATTATAATTCTGGCATTAGGATCGCCCGGTCGCCAATCATCATTTTTAGTCAAAATCGTCCCATCAGAATTAAGCAAAATCAAATAAGGATCGAGTTCCCAACTAACCATTTCAATTATTACCTGTTGACCAGCCCAACCCTCAAAACTATAAACATCAAAAAAACTTTCATCCCAGAGAGTTTCATCTCCATCGCGCAAACTACCATTAACAACCTCACCATCCAAAGTTAAACTACGAGGTGAAGTCGAATTTTTCCAAGCAGATAAACGTGGTGTTTCCCCAGATTGAACAGCTACCAAAAAAGATTCTACCTGTTCTAAATTAATCGCAAAACTAATTCCAGTATTCCTACTTCGAGAAGAGTAAAAAGCCGTATTAACTCCAATTGCTTCCCCAAAAGCATTCAACAAAGGTCCGCCAGAATTACCAGGATTAATTGCTGCATCGTGTTGAATTTGCTTTTCTTCTTCATCCAAACGACTGACAATTCCCCTAGTAAAAGTCCCTGAAAATTTGCCAAAAGGACTACCAATAGCATACACTTCCGAACCCACTCGTACTGAATTAGCCGTAGCAAGAGGAATAGTGGGGAGATTATCTTGCGAACGAATTTTTACGGCTGCTAAATCTAAATTCTTATCCCCAAAAGCCACAACTTCCGCAGGAAGTCGGGTTCCATCTTTTAAGACTACAGTAACAGTTCTGGGAGCATTTTCGACTACATGAGAATTAGTTAAAACCAAGCCATCAGCACTAATAATAAAGCCACTACCGCTACCTCTACCAGTATAAATCGTCACTACCGCTTCGCTAGCTTGTTCGTAAACATCTTCGGCGGCTAATTTTTCTCTGCCTTGTGCCAAAACAGGATTAGAATAGAAGCAAGGCAATCCAGTTTCCAGAGTAAGTAAGCTTCCTCCTGCTAAAACTACTGCTGCGACTAAACGCAAAAGTTGTTTGTTCATCAAATTTTCACCTCGTTATACTTTTTGTCTCTCTATAATATTCTCGGCAAAAAAAAGATGTTTTTTGGCAGTTGTATCGCTTTTTTAAGAGAAAATTTGGGATTGGTGATTGGTGATTGGTGATTGGGTTCAGTAATCAGTCAACAGTGAACAGTTAGCAAGTACCTGTATTTATCAGTTTATCCCCTAATTTCTCTTTGTCTCCCCTCATTATGTCCGACTCCCTCATCTTTATTGACATCTGGTAACTGATAACTGATAACTGATAACTGATTACTGTTAACTGATTACTTGCGATATCGTTTCCAGATTGACAAATCTTCGGGACGGTCAACATCATTAAGTAAAGGAAGATAACCGACGGCTAAATTTAGCTTCTCTGCAATAGCTTGAGTTTGTGACAAAACTGACGCAGTACCCCAGTTAACACCGATAAACAATTCGGGAATTAAACGCTGCAAACCAATTAAATAATAACCTCCATCGGCGGCAGGTCCCAAAACTAAATCTTGTTGTTGTAGCATCTCAAACGCAGATGCTAACACAATTGAGTTGCAATCAGGACAATCAATTCCAATGATTACTACCCGTCTCATTCCAGTAGCAAAAGCTTGTTGAAAAGCGATCGCCATACGAGAACCTAGATCCCCGTTACTCTGAGGATGATAAACTAAATTAGCACCCAACCAAGCTTGCATTAACTCAGAAGATCCACCAGCAAAGTATAGTTGGATCTGAACTCGGCGTAAACTTTGGAATGCGATCGCCTCTTTTACAGTATACTCTGTCATCTGACGCTGAAGTTCAGCCGCACCCTCAGCCCCCAACACAGGTATCATCCTAGTTTTCGTTTTTCCCGCTTCCGGATAACGACTAAAAATAATTAAACATTCATCTAAACCCATCTGCGTTTATCTGCGTTTATCTGTGGTTCCTACTTACAACTGCTTGCAGCTTACCATCTAACCATTTATAGTATTGCGGATAAACAGGCAAACGGGGAACTAATTCCCAGCCCGCAGGTGACAAAATTTCCCTCAGAGATTTATGCTGAATATGAGGATAATCGGGATTTACTTCATCAATGGGACTAATTCCACCTAAGTCTCGCGCCCCAGCAACCAGACATTCGAGTAATAAACTTGGTTTTCTGACTAAATTTGGCGGAATTTGTATCTTAATACTAGATGGGAGAATTTGGCGAGCAGTAGCGACAACTTCTGGTAACTTAGATAAATTAAAGCCAAGATTCTGCAAACTTTCCTTCGTACCCGGACTATAAGGTTGGAGAATCACCTCTTGGATATTACCCCAAGTTTGCTGCAATTGCGCGATCGCCTGTAAGGTTTCTTCTCGGTCTGTTTCTGTTTCCCCTATTCCCAACAACAAACCCGTAGTAAAGGGAATTTTTAACTCCCCTGCCCATTTTAACTGTTGATGTCTCCATTCGGGAACTTTACTCGGTGCGTGTTGATGTACTGTTGCTAGCAGTTTTGGGGTTAACTCCTCTAACATTAACCCCATCGAGACATTCACCTGCTTTAACTTACTCATCTCTGCAAAACTTAACGGTCCCACATTCGTATGAGGTAAAAAGCCTAACTCTAGAGCCACTTTGCAGATATCATAAATAAGATCCAGCCAAGCTTGTCTTCGCTTACTTAAAGGATGTACCTCACCGCTAAGAATGAGAATTTCCCAAACTCCACTTCCCTGAAGCGATTTTAACTTACTTGCGGCTGCCGCGACACTCAGCCAAGGACTTTTCCCTGGGTCAACGCGAAAATTGCAGTAGCTACAGCGATTAAAGCATTCGTAGGTCGGGACAATTGTATAAGCTGGGCTATAGGTAACGATTTTGTCTTCGCTCATCCTCGTCTGACGATTCGTTTAATTCACGACTCTAGCTTAACCTGAGCTTTCCAGGACGAGTCTAGTCTTACCACGAGACTATTCCTTTGGCGATAAAAGAAAAAAAATTTTACAAAAACCCTTTACAAAACTAAATAAACTTGTTAAGTTATAAATGGCGAGGCAAACAAAACGCCTCAACACCAAATACATAACTTAGTTAGCAATCATAT
>NZ_JAAHBQ010000067.1 GCF_020144665.1 Oscillatoria salina IIICB1
AGCAGCATAGCCTGGGGCTTGTTTTTCTTGCAACTGTTGGTTATACTTTTCTTTTGCACCTAAAATCGAGATCCAAAAGCGAGACGTAGCGATGTAGGGTTCGTGACTATACTGTTCAAAGAACAACCATTGCATCACTTGAGCAGTTTTTAAGCGATCGCTCGGTAAAAAATCAGTTCCTACACTCAAATAATATAAAATTGCATTTGACTCGGCTAAAAACTTACCCGATTCAATTTCCAAAACCGGAACCCGTCCATTCGGATTTTTGCTTAGAAATTCTGGTGTGCGACTTTCACCTGTTAAAATATTAACCTCAACTAACTCAAAATCAACCTCTAGTTGATGCAATAACAAACGCACTTTATAACAATTTCCCGAAGGTAAAAAATCGTAGAGTCGCAGCATTAGCAATTATCAGTTACCAGTTATCAGTTGTCAGTTACCAGTTTATTCTCCAATTCCCAATCCCCAATCCCCAATCACCAATCCCCAATCACCAATCCCCAATCCCCAATCCCCAATCACCAATCACCAATCACCAATCCCCAATCCCCAATCACCAATCCCCAATACCTAATCATCACGTTCGATATGATGAACGCGACGAGTTCTAATTTGAGGAGGTAAAGCTTCACTCGCACGTTGATAATTGTAGGGATAATCAAAATTAACAGGCTGAATCACATGAGTAGTACGAGGAGAAGAACGACGCTGAGGTTGTGCTAGCAAAGCGATAATCCCGACAATCACAATACTACCACCAATTACCAAAGCCAAAACAATCCCTCCTACCGCCCAGATTACACCCGCTTGGAGACTCATTTCATTTGTTTGTTCTCCTGTAGCTGATAGCGGCTGATTTTGTTGTTCTTCAAGTTGTAGAAGTAATTGTTCAGTTTCGCCTTTTTGCTGTTCTAATTGCAATTTAAGCTGTTCAGTTTGCTGTTTTTGCAATTCTAACTGTTGTTGCAGTTCTTGGTTAAGCGTGATTTGTTCGTTTAATTGTTGATTGAAACGAGGATCTAAATTACCTTGTTGAGGAGAGGGATAACCAGGAACTGGAACTGGTGCGGGGGGATCGGTCAGATAAGGATTATTATTACCATAAGGAGCAGTATTAGCATACTGATTTTGGGGAACATAGGGAGCATTGGGCTGATTGAAATTCAATCCGCCATTAGCAAAAATGATAGCACCTACTCCTGCGATCGCACACCCAGCAACAAATGCCGTAGTATCACTCATTGTTTCTCCTCTAGTTAACTGCGGCAATCGCGACTACTCTCTACTCAACTTTCGCGCCACTCGCCTCGGTTTTACATCCTATACCAAATTTTCCAATTTGACACAAGTTGCTTAGATTTTATGGCAATTTGCTCGCCAATGACTGACTGCTTTTTACCAAACTAATAAATTCACCCCGATATCCTTGTAAATCAACTCCTTTCGACTCATTCGCTAATTCCAAGACTTGCGCCAAATTTGCCTCTCCTTTATACTCAGAATCTCTTAAAATCATCCCATAAGCAGCTACAGCAGCCGCAAAGCGAAAATCATTGGAAGTAGCTGAGAGAGGAACTTCTTTGTCAACCAAAGAGTTAACTATTAATTGGGAAGTAGAAGCATCTGGTTGTTTATAACGCAATCTAACTTGTAAAAGTTCCTCACTATTCGCTGGAAATTGGCTAGCTGATGACTCATTCACTGCGGGTAAATTCACCTCACTTTTTACACCTACCGGAATAACTTCGTAAAGTGCCGTAACTGAATGTCCTGCGCCTAATTCTCCTGCATCTTTGGTATCATCGTCAAAATCTCGATTTTGTAACAAACGGTTTTCGTAACCAATCAAGCGATAAGCTTGGACTTGAGCCGGATTAAACTCAACTTGGATTTTAACATCCTTGGCGATCGTATGTAGCGTTCCCCCAATTTCTGTAACTAACACTTTCTTCGCTTCGAGAATATTATCTATATAAGCATAATTGCCATTACCTTTATCAGCGAGTTTTTCCATCTTCGAGTCTTGTAAATTACCCGTCCCAAAACCAAGTACCGTCAGGAAAACACCTGCTTCTCGTTTCTTTTCGATCAGTTTAACTAATTCCGAATCGCTGGATATCCCCACATTAAAATCGCCATCAGTAGCCAAGATAACCCGATTATTCCCCTCAGCTAGGAAATTCTCTTCCGCAACTTGATAAGCCAGTTCGATACCTTGACCACCCGCAGTCGAACCACCAGCCTCTAAACTCTCAATTGCCGCTAAAATTTTCTCTTTTTGATTCCCTGGAGTTGGAGGTAAAACCAAACCCGCCGCACCAGCATAAACCACAAGCGAAACTCGGTCTTTTTCACTTAACTCATTCACAAGTAAACGAAAACCAGACTTCAATAACGGTAACTTATTTGCATCATTCATCGAACCGGAAACATCTAAGAGAAAAACCAAATTACTTGGTGGTAACTCTTCGGTTGCAATTTGCTTTCCTTGTAAACCAATGCGAACTAACTTATGTTTTGGTTGCCAAGGTGCAGTCGAAACTTCAGTAGTAATCGAAAAAGGATCTTTTCCTGTTGGTTGCGGATATTCGTAAGCAAAATAATTAATTAATTCTTCAATTCTCACCGCATCGGTCGGCGGTAGTTGTCCATTATTCAAAAAACGCCTTACATTTGTATAAGCTGCCGTATCTACATCAATTGCAAAAGTAGAAAGAGGTTGATTAGCAGCAGCTTGAAAGTTATTTTCCGTAATTGAATCGTAGCTTTCTCCACCGGTATCTTCAGCAATATCTTGTTGTGCTGAGAAAGTTTCATTTCCAGCTTTTGAAGCTTGCGGTTGAGGGGCTTCGGAAATAGCCTCTTGCAACTCAACTTGTCCCTGGCTACCATTGCAAGCAATAATTAACCGTCCGCAAGTAACAGCTATTACTAAAAAAGTAAGATATCTTTTGGTAATCTGCATAATAAGTTTCGCGCCAAGACGCAAAGATATTTTTGTAAGTCTGATAAATTTGTTATAGTTTATCATTAGCTTTAAGTTACTTACTTCTGCGTTACCAAAACCGTAACCATTGCTAAATTTACTTAAATTCAAATAATATTCCGATAAGCCAAACCCTAGTTACACAAATTCCGCTAACAATTGTTAGCGTCTCCTTTTCTTTCTTTGCGTCTTTGCGCCTTTGCGTGAGAACTTTAACTTCATCCACAAAATACTTCCAGCCAAAACCAAAGTAGCACAATTAGCGACAATCACAGGCAAATCTTGCTTTAATAAGCCATAAACTAACCATAAAAATACACCAGTACAAAAAAGAAGAAACATTCCCAGCGAGATATCTTGCGCCGATCGCGACTTCCAGGTTTTAATGACTTGAGGGAGAAACGCGATCGTTGTCAGCGTACCTGCTAGTAAACCAATCAAGGTAACAAACTGCATAAATCAAGGGAAGTAATTGTTGATAAAATTTACACAATTTTAGCAGATTTTTGTCAGCAATCTACTCAATAGCTAAGTTTATATTTATCTTTTCACTCCTGTTCTTTCAGCTATTTTCATAGCTAAGGTATGAAAATCTTCGTAGATTTTTTTGACTGAATATGTATGAGAGCCAATAGCACCATCAGCAGGTTTAAGATGAAAAATAGGCTTACGAGCTTCCTGAGCCATTGGCATCAAACTTTGGTAGTTTTTCAGTAAAGCCAAACAATGAATATCTTCTGCCCCAGAAACTTTATTATTTCCGGATTCATCTAAGACATCTTTTTTATATACTTGCGGAATACGAGCAAGCCAACGATTATATGCTTTCACTGGACGATCTAATCGGGCTACGTGTTGTAAGACAACATAACCAACTGGCTGCATTTTTCCTTGAGGAACTTTTAAATCGGTTACTAAATTCTTTTTTCCCAGAGAATCTTTTTTTTCTAGTCTTTCTTTCCACTCTTCACGCCAAACTCGTAAAGTGGGACCGAGATTACGCAAACCTTGTAAAGAAAACAAATCTGGTGATAAAGGAACTACAACGTAATCTGCGGCAATTAAGGCTGCACGATTTATTGCTCCTAAATTCGGTCCTAAATCCATTAAAATAACATCAGCTTGATGAATTTCAGCACTCTGTTGCATAATGCGCCAAAAAGCAGAAATAACCCGAAAGGCACGTTCTTGTCCACCTCCGCCTAAACAAATGGGCCACTGTGCTGAAAGTTCATCCTCAAAACCAGAAAGATATAAATCTCCAACTAAAAGTGCTAGTTCGGCTGTAAATAGCGATAATTGACCTTCTTCTTCAACATATTCTAAATGGGGTTTACTAACATCACCAGTACCTTTTAATAAAGGCTGTATACAGTCAAAGACGGTTTTTGATGAACCGTTTCCTAACCAAATTTCTTCGACTCGATCTTCATCGAGAAAGGCGGCAGTTAAATTAGCTTGGGGATCTAAATCAGCAGTAACTACCCGCAAGCCTAAATCTTTGTACATCCATGCTAAGTGGTATACAAGTGAAGTTTTACCTACTCCTCCTTTGTTATTGAAAAAAGCGATAACGGTTGTACTCATAGCTGTTTCCTTTTCAGTTCAACTAACACATAGGTGTCTTCGACTAGAAATTTTGGAGGTGGATTACCATTCTTTTTCAGTTCATTTCTGGCTAATTCAATTCCTATCCCAAATCGCTGAACATAGCCAAGATTTTTCATCGCTTCAGCTAAATAGGGATTGCGATAGTCTGTTATTCCGGGTTGACCAAAATTGTCTTTATTTACTTGACCAAACGGACCTCCAGGATTTTGAATTTCTATGCGATCGTTAAACCAATTTATTCGCACTGGCGCATTTGTACTCTCGTAATTACGGTGCATTACTGCATTTCTTGCTAGCTGCTGTAAAGCAACTATCGGGTAATCAGGTTCTTTAATTTCAAGTGGTTGGGAGGTAATGTTTGAAGCTACTGAAATATGAGCTTTTAACATTTCGTCTAGTATCCTGAGTAAATCTGGAAGAGGACCGTCAATTTCTTTTTGATCTTTAATAGGATCAGTCAATTCAGTTCCTTCAATTCGCAGAAATTGAATGTACGCACCTGGTACGAACTGTCTAGGATCGTTTCCTACTACTAAAAGACCTAATACTGTTGGTTGACAGTTCGGTTCTACTGTAGCAAATCGCATTGATGTTAATTGTTGTTCAACAGACCGTTGATTTTCTTCAAGAACTTCTATTGCCAAAGATGAGCGTAAATAGTCTCTCTGAAATAAATCCAAATTTAAATCATCTATTGTTGCTGATGATAACCCTTGTAAATCAAAAGGTAAGTCTTTATATCGTCTTTTTTCGCTGAGACGACACTCTTCTTCTCTAGTCGCAGTTGCTCTTCGAGGACCTATTCGTACCCAAACTCTGCCATTAAAACGTACAGGTGGTGCATCTGAGGGTTCTACAATTATGACACCTAAATCGCATCCATAAATCGTTTTTTTCTGCACAGTTATGGTAGGAAAAGGCAAAATATTTCCATCAGAGCGCATATCAGCTAGAGTACGCAAAAGCTGATCGGCAATATCTAAGTTGGCACATTTTCCCTCATTGTCAATACCAACAAAAATGACTCCTGGTTTACCATGATTTGGTAAGTCATTAGCAAAAGCACAAATAGCCTGACGAATTGCACTTCTATCAGCTATTGAACTTTTACGTTCTACTCGATCTGATTCAATATCATTTAGTAAATTTTCTAACTCTGAATCATTCATTTACTGCTAATTACCTAACTTGATCTTCGATAATAATCTAAATGTACTACGGCTGCGAGCTTTTAATTTATCTTTCGTATAATAACATTTTCTCTTATCTTGTTTTTGTCAGAACTTAATCTAAATTTTAATTAACAAAACTAGAAGAAACAGAAAATCGTCTTTTGTTGTTTGATTACACGATTGCTACAGAGGGATGTTGTTGCAAGACTTGCTGTAAATACTTTCCTGTATAAGATTTGGGATGTTTGGCAATATCTTCGGGTGTGCCGACGGCAATTACTTCTCCTCCTTTGTCTCCTCCTTCGGGTCCTAAATCGATAATCCAATCTGCACAACGAATGACATCTAGGTTGTGTTCGATGACTAAAATTGAGTTACCTTTGTCTACTAAACGTTGTAAGACATTTAATAAGTGATGTACGTCGTAAAAGGATAATCCAGTGGTGGGTTCGTCGATTAAATAAAGGGTTTTTCCGGTAGCGCGACGAGATAGTTCTGATGCTAGTTTAACTCGTTGGGCTTCACCACCAGAAAGTGTGGGTGCGGGTTGTCCTAAACGAATGTAACCTAAGCCGACATCAAGTAAAGTTTGCAGTCGATTTGCGGCTTTGGGGATGTTCTGAAATGCTTCTAAGGCTTCTTCGACGGTCATGTTTAAAACGTCAGCGATGGAATGAGTTTTATATTTGACTTGTAAGGTTTCTCGGTTGTATCTTGCACCTTTACAAACTTCGCATTGAACATACACATCGGGGAGGAAATTCATTTCGATGACATTTACTCCTTGTCCGCTACAAGCTTCGCAACGTCCTCCTTTTACGTTGAAGGAAAATCGACCTGGTTTATATCCTCTGGCTTTGGCTTCAATTGTTTCGGCAAATACTGCTCGAATTGGATCGAAAATGCCTGTATATGTGGCAGGATTAGAACGGGGTGTTCTCCCAATTGGTGATTGGTCGATAACGATTACTTTATCGATCGCGTTGAGTCCTTTGATTTTTCCTAAGTTGTGGGGAAAGGGCGTTTTTTTGGTGAGGTAATGTTTTAAGGCTGGATAAAGTAATTCGTTGACTAGGGTTGATTTTCCGGAACCAGAAACGCCTGTGATACAAACAAGTTTACCTAAAGGAATTTCGACATTAATATGCTGAAGATTGTTACGAGAACAGTCTTGTAAAATTAGCGATCGCGCGTTTCCTTTTCTTCTCTCGTTGGGAGTTTCAATCTTTCTGCGTCCGGATAGGTAAGCGCCTGTTAAGGATGTTTCGCTGGCTAGTAATTGATCTAGGTTTCCTTGAACAACTATTTTGCCGCCATGAACTCCTGCTTTTGGTCCAATATCAACTATTTGGTCGGCGCTACGAATTGTTTCTTCGTCATGTTCGACAACAATTAAAGTATTACCCAAGTCGCGCAATTTTTTCAAGGTACGCAATAACCTACCGTTGTCTCGTTGATGTAAACCAATACTTGGTTCGTCTAAAACGTACAAAACTCCGGTTAAACCCGAACCAATTTGAGTTGCTAATCTAATTCTTTGTGCTTCTCCTCCGGAAAGAGTCATTGCGGCTCGATTGAGTGTTAAATAATCTAAGCCTACGTCTAAAAGAAACTGCAAACGGGCTTTAATTTCTCTTAAAGCTAAGTCACCTATTTGTGCTTGTCTGGGAGTTAAATTGAGTTTATTTATCTTCTCAATGCTTTCGCGAATTGAGACACCTGTTAAGTCGGTAATCTGCCATTGTCCTAAACGAACTGCTAAGGCTTCTGGTTTCAATCGTTTCCCTTGACAAACTTCACAAGTTTGATTAATTCGATATTGTTCTAACTTTTGTTTTTGGGTTTCTGAACCTGTTTGATATTGCTTGGCTAAGATATTAATTACTCCAGCAAATGGTTTATGAGTTCCCCGCACAGAATTATAAATAATTGGCTCATCATTGCCGTATAAAATAATCTCTTGCTGTTCTTTGGTTAAAGTTTTCCAAGCAGTCCCAATTTCAAAACCATAAGCTTCTGAAACTCGATAAAGTAATTCTAAATAATAACTATTATCCTTTTCCGACCAAGGCGCGATCGCGGCGTATAATGGTGCTTCGGGATCGGGTATAATTAATTCTGGTAGAAAAGTCCGCAAACTACCAATTCCGTGACAATTCGGACAAGCACCGTAAGGAGAATTAAAGGAAAATAATCTTGGTGATAATTCTTCCATTACTGCACCATGTTCCGGACAAGCAAAGTTTTCTGAAAAGACGATTTCTTGGCTGGTTTCCTGTTCGCTATTTGCTTGATTTTCTGGCCCATTTCCTATATACTTACTATCAGGACTGAAGGACTGTCGGACTCCGGCTGTGTTAGCCGATGTAGCATTTAATACCTCGATAATCGCAATCCCGTTGGAAATACGGAGACAAGTACCGAGAGAATCCGCCAAACGCTCTTCAATACCGGGTTTGAGAATTAAGCGATCGACAACAACTTCCAGGTTGTGAGTATAATTTTTATCAAGGTCGGGTACTTCAGACAGGTCGTAAACCTCCCCATTTACCCTCAATCTGGCAAAACCTTGGGTTTGTAAACTAGAAATTAATTTTTTGTGCGTACCCTTCTTGCCACGGACAACAGGAGCTAAAATTTGGAAACGAGCGCGATCGCCAAGTGCCATAATCAGATCGCACATTTCGTCAATAGTTTGGGGTGCAATATTGCGATCGCAAATCGGACAATGAGGTTCCCCAGCCCGTCCAAAAAGCAATCTCAGATAATCATAAATTTCCGTAACCGTCCCCACAGTCGAACGCGGATTGTGAGAAGTAGACTTTTGATCGATAGAAATAGCCGGACTTAGCCCCTCAATCGCATCCACATCCGGCTTATCCAATTGTCCCAAAAATTGACGTGCATAAGCACTGAGAGACTCCACATAGCGTCGTTGTCCCTCAGCAAAGATGGTATCAAAAGCCAAAGAAGACTTACCCGAACCAGAAACACCCGTAAACACAATCAAGCGATCGCGCGGAAGTTCCAAATCGAGATTTTTCAGATTATGCTGTCTCGCACCAGAGATGCGAATATAGTTTTGGTTATGAGGATTTTTACCGTTAGCGATCGTAAGAGACATGAAAAGCAGGCGTAATAGTCCTTAACGATTGTAGCGTTGTGTCTTAATTGTTGAATGTAACTAGAGAGGGACTGGGGACTGGGGAGGTGGTGACTGGGGACTGGGGACTGGGGACTGGGGACTGGGGATTGGGAGACAAGGAGGAAGTGGATAGTCAACTGCTCACTGTTCACTAATCATTAATAACTGGTCACTGATAACTGATAACTGCTCACTGTTCACTGATAACTGATTTCCCAATCCCCCTAACTACCTTTCAAAATCAGCATATTATCTCCAATTACCGCATTCCGAGCAACTATTTCTCCTTGAGAATCAGTAATATATAGCTTGCGGAAATCTAACTTCTGAGAACGCGCTAGCATTTCATTGGCTAACTTTTCTTGTCCTTGAGTATCTAAACCGTACCAATCATCAGTCACTCTCACCAACAAACGACTGTTAGGAAAATCAGCTTGTATGGACTGAATCAAACCATTAGCATACTCTTCTGTAAGAGTAGCAACTCGCTGTTGAATTGCCGCAATTAAGCTTTGTTCCGGCGTAAATATTGGTTCCGGTGGTGGTAAAGTTTCTACTGATTCCGGTTCTCCAGGCGCTTCTAATTCTACTGGGTTTGTAGCTGCGGTTGGTGGTAGCGGTGAGATTTCCGGAGGTACTTCTGCGGTTGGTGGTAGCGGTGAGATTTCCGGAGGTACTTCTGCGGTTGGTGGTGAGACTTCTTCGGGGGCTGGTGTTAGTGGTGAGATTTCCGGAGGTACTTCTGCAACTCGTTTTGCTGCGGGTTCTGGTAGTAAAGCCACCGTCGTCCATAAAATTACCACAACAACACCTGTAAGGATACCAGTCAAAGCCCAATCAGAAAGCTTTTCTTCAATATTTCTCGGTAAAACAGCGCGAATACTGGTTAAAACTCCGTCCCACCAGCGTTGAATGCTGCTAAAACTGGGCAATAGTCGGTCTAACCAACCAGTTTTCTCTGTTTCCTCACTTTCTGCGGTGGTAGTCGTGGGTTTGCTAACTTCTGCTTCAGTCGCTCCGAACACAGTCGCTTCTTCAACAGGAACTTGGTTGGGGAGAGAGTTTGGTGATTCTTGGTCAGTTATTTCCTCAGTTGGTGAAAAGACGACTTTTTCCTCAGATGTCTCGACCTCAGTAATTTCCAGAGTTGGTGAAAACATGACATTTTCATCAGAAATATCAATAGTTGGAGAACCTTCCTCTTTCTCTGTACTGGGGTGAGTTTCCCTCTTTTCTAGAGAAGCAGCTAGTTCGTCAGTGGTAGCTATTAGTTTTGCAAAAACAACTGTTGACGGCAAATCCTCAACTGATTGAGCTTCCAATTTGGCGATAATTGTTTCCAAACGCTGAATCGTCTGTTGTAAGACTTGAATTGTTTCAGCTTTGGTATTGGGTTGAGCATTCGTTTCTGGCTGCTCTTGGCGTTCTTCTGACATTAAATTTCCCTCCGGGGCAGCACTCTTATCGACTAACAGACAAATTTTACCCTTTGGCGAGATCCTTGCCTCTGGTTTGATGCAATTATTTGCCGAACTAGGTTGAATAGTTGTGCAATAAGCTACGCTAACCTTGCGGTAACTCTGTGGTTATCAAACCAAGATGTTTTTCTTGGCGATCGCGGGTTATGCGATCGCTAAGGATAGTTGTTCTCGGGTGATATCTTCCGAATCTAAACTTAGCATCACTATTGACTACGCCTGGTTTCAAGCCACTCTTGCTCGAACTTTTTCGCTTCAGCTTCTTTTACTACTAGATCGGCTTCTATTTCTTCTGAAAAAATTTATAGAGAGTTGTTTGATTCCTGAATGCGATTTTCGCTTCTTAAAAATATGGCTTTACGATACAGAAATATCTGATCGAGAAAGGGGTTATGAAATCACGAAAATTGATGAAAGAGATTTATGTTTGCTCAAAAATAATTTTCTCCCCTCGAAACTTGAAAAACTTTTTGTTTTAGATAACGAATGAGAAGGTAGAGAATATGAAATATGGAAAAAATGTTGTCAGGAACTGTTTGGTAGTTTATTTTCTAAATTTATTGTACCACCTGAACACCAGAGATTGTCGCCGAGAATTTTTTGTTTAAACCTATTTTTGAGTTAGAAAGAAGTATAATTTCAACACTTAAATGAAGATTCAAGCAACAGCGAGATAAATATCGCCGTTTATCCAGAGGTCTTCTAAAATTGATTCGTGACTCTTAGCATAACTGGAATAGCGATGCCGAGTGCTGGTTTTGCCTACATAATCTTTTTTGTTACCATAATTTTAGTAATTTGGCAACCGTGGAAACTCGGAATTGGGTATATTGCTGGATTAGCGGCATTAGTTGCGTTGCTGACTTCAATAATATCTAGGTACGATCTCCAAGCCGCATGGTTTGTAGTTGGTAATCCTCTACTAAATACGATCCCGATTATTTCGATCGCTTCTCTACTAGATGAAGCAGGCTTTTTTGCCTTTCTAGGGCGAGTTATGGCTGTTTTAGGGCGAGGTAATTCGCGATCGCTATTTTGGCTGACAATTCTTCTTGCTAGCCTTAGTGGCATAATCTTTAACAGCTACAGTGGCGTATTAATTTGCACGCCCATAGTTATTGAAACTTTACGACTGTTATACCTTCCTTATCGAGCAAATCTAGCTTTTTTAGTAGCAACGAGCTGGTTTGTGGAAGTAGCCAGTTTACTATTACCTGGTAGCAATCCAGTGAATTTAATTATCAGCGAATATTTTGACATCCCCTTTTTGCGCTATGTCTTAGTGATGATGCCACTAGAGGTAGTAATTCTTACGATTAGTGTAGGCGTTGTTTGGTTCTACTTTGAGCGTTATTTGCCATTAGGCTATTCTCTCCCTAAAAAGGCACCATTGTCAAGTACAATTCGCGACCCTGTTATTTGTAACTGGGGCTTTTTTATTCTCGGATTACTCGTTGTGAAGCTATTTTTTGCTAAACTATCATTGCCAATCGCTGTTTGGACAGCAATCCTAATTTTAGCTTTAGCACAACGCTGGTTTCACGCTGATTCTCCGGTAATTTCAGTAACGAGATCGTGGCGAAATCCACTTTGGCAAGTTCCGATCTTTAGTTTTGGAATGTATTTGCTTGCTGTTGGTTTAGGGAATGCAGGCTTAATCGAGTTCCTCAGAGATTTGTTGAGAGCATTTGCTAATTGGGGAATTGCACTAACCGCTACAAGTACAGCCTCAATCACAGCTTTATTTTCGGGACTAACACACAACCTTCCCGTAGTGAGAAACAACGTTTTAGCTTTACACGATGCAGCGATCGCTGAACGCACAATTAGGGAGGCTACAATTTATGCGAACCTGTTAGGTTGTACCATTGGAGCCAAAATAACACCCATTGGTAGCTTGTCTACTTTATTTTGGTGGATAATTTTACAAGAAAAAGGACTGAATCTCGGTTGGAGTGAGTACCTAAAAATTTCCATTATCTTAGTATTACCAGTGCTATTTATTGGTTTGCTGTTTCTCAGCGTCTGGCTTCCCTGGTTAATAGCTTGATTCGCTGCTTTTTAACCAAAATCTCTCTTTACTTGGCGATTATTTTGAGTTGAAAACCAGCTAGAGCGGTCATTGAATAATTTCGTCTTTCAGTAGGGATATCTAAAAATGCTTAACAGCGAAACCAGGTTGATTTCCACCTATGAAACCCAAAAAATAATCGCTCGGTTAAGTTCAGCCAAGTTAATTGCTTTAACCCCAGAGGATATCGAATTACCAGCGCTGACAGTAACAAAATCAACGATGAAATACAAAGCAAATAGTTTCGTGGTAAATCAAGAAGGCAGCGCGTTAACAAATATGGTCATTCCGAACAATTTGTTGACAGCAATCGAGCCTATGGAATTACAAAATCTCCTCTTCAGATTGTCAAAAACTATCGAACATCTAAATCAAGAGATTCAGCATAAAAAAAGGACCTTCAATCAAAGCGAACAACGCTATCAAATGCTTGTCGAAGAAATCGCTCAACCAATATGTAGATTATTACCCAACGGAACAGTTATCTTTGTCAATCATGCTTACTGTCAGCAATTTCAGCAAGAGCGATCGCAAATCATCGGACAAAATTTCTTTAACTCAATCCCCCCAGAAGCACAACAAGCAACTAGAGAACATTTTGCTTCTCTCGATCGGGAAAATCCTGTCAAATCTAGAAGCCAACTGCTAAATTTACCTACAGGAGAACAACGGTTACTCGAATGGACAGATCGAGCAATTTTTGATGAAGAAGGTAACAAGATCGAAATTCAGTCAGTAGGAAGAGAAATTAGTTCAGAGTTGCCCGAAAAACACTGCTGTTCCTTAGAAATCGCTTTACAAGAAAGTCAACAAGCTTTAGAAGCTACTTTTGAGCAAATTAACCTAGGAATGGCTCACATTGCTGTAGATGGTCGCTTACTCCGTGTTAATCAAAATTTCTGCAAGATTTTGGGTTATACTCCCAGGGAATTAGAAAATGCTAATCTTGCTAAAATCACCCATCCGGACGACCTAAAAATGGACAAATTGTATTTAGAGCAATTGTTGTCCAACCAAAGAGAAAACCTGCGCCTTTCGCGACGTTACTTACGCAAAAACCGTTCGCTAGTTTGGGTAAATTTTCATCTTTCCCTAGCACGACAAAAATCGGGAAAACCAGTTTATTTCGTGGTGACAATTGAAGATATTAGCGATCGCCAGCGTACTGAAGAAAAATTACGCCATCAAGCTGCCCAAGAAAGATTACTAAGTAAAATTACCCGCCAGATATCTTCTTCCCTTAATTTCGACGAGATTATCAATACTGCTGTCGCCGAAGTACGTCAATTTCTCCAAGCAGACAGAATAATTATTTTCCGTTTTGCTGCTGATGGTAGTGGTATGGTTACTCACGAGTCAGTCACTTCAGAAACGATGAAAATCCAAAATTCTTGCATCGTCGATCCTTGTTTCCAGAAAAATTATCTTCGGCAATACCAAGAAGGACGGGTAAAAGCAGTTAACGATATTTACAATGCTGGTTTGAGTCGCTGTTACATCGAAATGCTCGAAAAATTTCAAGTAAAAGCCCATATAGTCGTCCCTATTCTTCAACAAGAAGAGTTGTGGGGTTTATTAATCGTTCACCAATGCAGCGAACCGAGGAAATGGCAGCCACGAGAAGTTATGCTTCTGTTAGAGATATCAGCGCAAATGGGGATAGCTAGTCAACAAGCAGAACTTTATCAAAGATTAGCCGCAGCTAATCGAGAATTGCGACGTATTGCACATTCTGACGGATTAACTGGGTTAGCAAATCGTCGCTGCTTCGATTCTTATCTCGAACTAGAGTGGCGGCGATCGTACCGGCAACGAGCTTCATTATCAATCATTTTGTGCGATATTGATTACTTTAAGCTATATAACGACACCTACGGTCATCAAGCAGGTGATGATTGCTTGCAAAAAGTCGCGAGTGCGATCGCTGATACTGTTAAACGTCCCGCAGATTTAGTTGCTCGTTATGGAGGAGAAGAATTCGTTATTATTTTACCTAATACTACGGTAGAAGGAGCGCTCAAAGTGGCTAAAAATATTCACGATGCTGTCAAAAGTTTAGCTATTCCTCATCTAAAATCTGAGGTAAGCGAGTTTGTTACTCTGAGTTTAGGAGTAGCAGCGACAATTCCTAAGTTAGCTCTCTCTCCTGATACTTTAGTTGCTGCTGCTGACGATGCTTTATATCAAGCTAAATCAGCAGGACGATCTCGTGCTGTTGCTAATTTTCATCCTCTCTAAAAACATGGATTTAGTTAATCGTCGTCTCGGACTCGAACAAGAATTTTTCCTTGTTGATGAAGAAGGAATACTTTCTAATCAAGCAGATATTTTTCTCACGCGCTGTCAAGAAATTGCTCGTTCCCACGATCGTCCTGGCAAATGTTTCGCGCCAGAATTTGTTAAAAGTATTGTCGAAATTAACACTCTTGTGGCTGACAATCTTCCTGAATTAACTCAAGAATATCTCGATTTACTGCAACTTTGCTTACAAGTTGCTAAGGAATTAAATTTACGTTTATATCCCCTATCTACTTACCCTTTACATATTATGCCTGTAATCCGGGATCGACCTAATTATCACTTGCAAGTGCGTACTGTTGGACCGGGAAGATTTGATAATGCGGCGAAATGTACGGGAACTCATATTCATTTAGAATTACCCCCAGGAAGTGTCGATCGATCTGTCGGTATTGCTTACAATTCTGACCCCGAAGCACGCGCAGAATTACTCAATATGTATAATCTTCTCACTGCTTTAGATACAGCTTTAGTTGCTTTATCTCGCGCTTGTCCTTTTTACGAAGGAAGTGTAACTGGAAAAGCAATGCGGACAGTACATTATCGGGGTAGCGAATATTTTGGTTGGGAAGGAGTTTATACTTATTTACAACCTGTCGGCGGCTTATTACCTTATGCTGAAACAATCGAACAATTAGTAGAAATTTTATTTAATCGTTATTATACTTGGTTACAAGCAATGGATCGAGCCGGAGTCCCGCGATCGATGTTTCTTAATTCGGGAGGCGAATTATTAACTGCGGGTTGGAATCCACTGAGAATTAATAAGCAAGGAACTTTAGAATTAAGAGGAATGGATTCTAACTATCCCGAAATTACTTTAGCCTTGGTTGCTTTAGTAGTTGATACCGCTTTTCGAGTGCGTCGCGAAGGTTTAAAAGTAACGCCAAAACCAAACTTGAAAACTTTTCTCTGGGATGAAAAAGAACTTCAAGTTCCTGAGTTTAACTGTCTCAATGGTGAGTTACTTTATGGGGCGGTAACTGAGGGGATAAAGAGTTCAATTGTCAAGGATTATTTAGACTCTGTTTGGGAATTTGCTTCTGGTGCTAAACAACCATCTCCGACGTTAAATAAGTTTAAAACAGAATTAGGAAATTATGCGACTACAGAAACAGAATTATTAGAAAAATTTGCCACTACAACCGGAGAAATTTCGCGCGAAGAAGGTTTGCAATTGGTACGTTATTGCTGCGATAAACTAGAAAAACAAGTAGAATTTCTCTCTCAGCAATCCCAGAGCCAGTCAGGAAAATAAGCGCTATCAATTCGCATCTATCTTAAGTTATAAATTCCCCAAATCTAGTCAAAAATTCCTAGAAAATTCTCAAACCAACCTTTTTCCCAACCCAAAAATCATCCGTGTTTATCCGCGTCCATCCGTGGTTAAAAAAATTCGCGATCGCGCGAAACCAAAACTTAGAAAAGTGTAATCTAGAAAACTTCGTAACCAAACCAGAAATGATAAAGTGGAAAACAGCATTGTCTCGTCAGCTTTTATGCAAACAACCGACAACCGCACCAAAATCGTTGCTACTCTCGGACCTGCGAGTAATTCGAGAGAAATTATCAAACAACTTGTAATTGCGGGGATGAATGTTGCCCGGTTAAACTTTTCTCACGGTCGTTATCAAGACTACGCTCGGATTATCGAAGAAATTCGTTCCCTCGAAGTAGAATTAGATACTCCAATTACAATTTTACAAGATTTGCAAGGACCAAAAATCCGCGTCGGTCAGTTACCGAAGGAAGGTATTAATTTAGAGAAAGGGAAAACTATTACCCTTGTCCCCCAAGCAGAAAACGACGAGGAATCATCCGAAGCTATTTCGATAGATTATCCCTATTTAGCTCAAGAAGCAAGCCTAGGAACGCAAATTTTGCTTGATGATGGACGTTTGGAATTAATGGTTGAAGATGTCACCGAAAATGCTCTTAAATGTAGAGTTATTGTTGGTGGTATTCTCACCAGTCGTAAAGGAGTTAATTTACCCGATTTAGATTTACGTCTTCCTTCTTTAACTGAGAAAGATAAGGAAGATTTAGACTTCGGCATCACACAAGGTGTAGATTGGATTTCTTTAAGTTTTGTGCGCCGCCCGGAAGATGTTCGCGCCCTCAAACAAATCTTACGAGAAAAAGATGCTGAAATACCAGTAATTGCCAAAATTGAGAAACCCCAAGCAATTACCCATTTAGAGGCGATTGTCGCGGAATGTGATGGTTTAATGGTAGCCAGGGGCGACTTGGGAGTAGAGATGAAACCGGAAAAAGTTCCGATGTTGCAAAAGAAAGTAATTCAGTCTTGTAACCGCAAAGGTATTCCGGTAATTACTGCTACCCAAATGTTAGAAAGTATGATTAATTCTTCTTCTCCTACTCGCGCTGAAGCTAGCGATGTAGCGAATGCAATTATTGATGGTACTGATGCAGTTATGTTATCAGGTGAATCAGCAGTTGGGAAGTATCCAGTGCGGGCGGTGGAAATGATGGTAAGAATAGCCACAGAAGTAGAAAAACAAATCGAATTTGTCAATCATCCACCCGCAGAAACCGATGAAACTCACGCCCTTAGCGAAGCTTTAAATACTATCGATAAAATTCTCTCTTTGCAATGTATTGCTTGTTTTACGACCACAGGTTATACTGCCCGTTTAGCTGCTGGAGAACGTTCTCAAGCACCCGTTATCGCCTTCACTAGCGATCGCCAAGTTTATCATGCTTTAAATTTAATTTGGGGCGTGAAACCTCTGTTACTCGAAAAACCAGAATTAGAAGTAGAAAAGCTAATTGCTCAAATCGAAGCTTCTTTATTAGAGCGAAATTTAGCCGCCCCAGGCGATAAAATTCTGATTTTGGGGGGTTCTCCAGTACGAAAAGCGATGGGTACTAATTTCCTCAAAATTCACTCAATTAGCGAAACTTAACTGGAAGCTAAAATCGATAAACTAGATTCGGGAAAGAATTTAGCATTGCGAGGTTTAACAAATACTTGTTGACCTGGATTTAAGTTTAGTTTAGCTAATTTTTCCCGGTCTAAATGAGCTACTAAAACTAAATTACTTGGTAATAATAGCTCAACTTGCACTTCCCAACCTAAATGAATAATTCGCTTGACGATCGCTGCGGTATTATTGCCGTTAGCGGTGGTTTGAAGATCTAGTTCGTGGGGACGTACAAACATCGATGATTGAGGAGAAAAACTACAGTGAGAGCCAAATCCATGCTCTGTTCCTGGTAAAATATTAACCTCACCAACGAAACTCATGACAAAAGGTGTCGCGGGGCGATCGTAAATTTCGGCTGGGGTTCCTACTTGTTCGATACATCCCTTATTCATCACGACAATTTCGTCAGCGACTTCCATTGCTTCCTCTTGGTCATGAGTAACAAAAATACTCGTTACCCCGACTTCATCGTGTAATTTACGCAACCAAGCCCGTAATTCTTTCCTGACTTTAGCATCCAGCGCACCGAAAGGTTCGTCCAAGAGTAACACTTTTGGTTGTACCGCTAAAGCACGGGCGAGGGCAACTCGCTGACGTTGACCTCCCGAAAGTTGCGAGGGGTAGCGAGAACCTAATCCCTGTAGCTGAATCAAGTCTAGCAATTCTTCGACCCTTTTTCTGATTAATTGACGGGGATGTTGGCGAATTTCTAGCCCAAAAGCGATATTTTGCCGCACCGTTAAGTGTTTGAATAGGGCATAATGCTGAAAGACAAAACCGATGTTGCGTCGCTGTACGTCGATGTGAGTCGCGTCTCTACCATCGATGAGAATTTTACCAGTATCGGGAGCCTCCAGTCCCGCGATCGCTCTTAGCAAGGTTGATTTTCCGGAACCTGAAGGACCTAACAAAGCGACGATTGTTCCTTCTTTCACTTCTAAATTAACTCTGTCTAAGGCTTGAAAATTGCCGAAATTTTTCGATACATTTTGCACAACAATACTCATTTTCTTCTCTCCAATTTCTTGAAAATCATTTACTAGCAATTGCAGTTCGACGCTCTAAAATTTCCTTCAAAATCAAGGTTACTGCTGCTAGTAACCCCAAACACACGGCTGCACCAAAAGCTGCTTCAGTTTGATAATTTTTATAAGCTTGTTCCACAAAAATTGGTAGCGTTGCTGTTTTCCCAATAATCCCGCCAGATACTACTGCAATTGCACCAAATTCGCCCATTGCTCGCGCATTAGTTAATAACACACCATACAACAAACCCCAACGAATATTGGGCAAAATTACCCGCCAGAAAATTTGCCAGTCACTCGCACCTAAAGTGCGTGCAGCTTCTTCTTGTTCGCTACCCATTTCTTCTAACACGGGAATTACTTCTCTAGCAACAAAAGGTAAAGTTACGAACAAGGTAGCGATTACCATTCCCGGCAAAGCAAAAATTACTTTAATTCCCGCAATTTCTAACCAATTACCAAACCAACCATTGCGTCCATAAAGTAAGATTAACATCAAACCAGCTACCACTGGCGAAACCGAAAAAGGTAAGTCTATAATACTAATTAATAAAGCCCGACCGCGAAATTGATTGCGAGCAATTACCCAAGCTGCACATAGTCCAAAAAAAGTGTTGAGAGGAACCGCGATCGCAGCGATAATTATCGTCATTTTTACTGCTTGGAGAAACTCTCTACTGGTAGTTGCGGCGACAAAAGCATTAATTCCTCGGTGAAATGCTTCATAAAAGACTGTAGAAGCGGGAATAAATAACACCAAAAACAGATAACTTAACGCTACTACAATCAAAACTAACTTATTTCTGAGCATAACGACGACCCCACTGTTGTAAAAAATTAATTCCTAACAACAACACCAGCGATAATAACAGCATAACTGTCCCAATTACTGTTGCTCCCGCATAGTCATATTGTTCTAATTTTTGAAATACCAACACGGGTGCAATTAAATCCTGGAAAGGAATATTTGCCGCCACCAGCACAACCGAACCATATTCACCAACTGCTCTCGAAAAACCCAAGGCAATTCCCGTTAAAATAGGCGGAATTAAAGGCGGTAAAATTACTCGCCAAAAAGTTTGTAATTGTGATGCACCTAACGACCAAGCCGCCTCTTCTAATTCCCGTTCCATTTCTTGCAAAACAGGCTGTAAAGTCCTGACTACGAAAGGCAAAGAGATTAACAGCATTGCGACAAAGATGCCTAAGCGAGTAAAGGCAATCTTAATGCCAAAAGGCGCAAAAAATTGCCCAATTAAACCTTTGTCGCTATAAGCCGTTGCTAAGGCTAAACCAGCCACAGAAGTTGGCAAAGCAAAAGGCAAATCTACTGCTGCATCAATGATTTTTCGACCGGGGAATTCGTAGCGAATTAAGACCCAAGCAACTAAAGTTCCCATTACGCCATTAATTAGGCTAGCAATTAAGGCGGTAATAAAAGTAACTTCGTAAGCAGAAAGGGCAATTGGACTGCTGGCAATTTGCCAAAACTCGGCATTTTCTAACGTAAGTGATTTACTAATTAATGCTGCAATGGGTAGCAGTAAAATTAAACTTAAATAACTTACGGTAACAGTCCAAGGTAGAGAAATTTTTGTCCACCATTTTTGACTTTTCCGTGGCTGAAATTGGTGTAAGGTGATTTGATTCATGGCATTACAACCGAGAAAAAATAGCTTGACAATAACCTAAAAATATGCTATAAATTTAAGGCATTTAGTTATTTTCCTACTTCGGCAAGGAGTTTATCAAAGACAGCACCATCATCGAAAAATTTAGTTTGGATTTGTTGCCAACCGCCTAAATCTTTCGCAGTAAATAACTTATCAATTCGGGGATATTGGGCTGAAAATTCGGCGGCTACAGTTTCGTTAACGGGACGAAAACCAACTTTCGCAAATTCTCGTTGCGCTGCTGGTGTATACAAATATTGCACAAAAGCTTCCGCCACTTCTCTCGTGCCATGTTTGTCTACATTAGCATCAACTACAGCTACCGGATTGTCGATAGAAATGTTATAATCAGTAGGAACAAAATAAGGTAATTTCTCTCCTTTTTTGTTGGCTAAAATCACTTCATTTTCATAGTTGATTAGGACATTTCCTTGACCTTGTTTGTAGAAAACATCGCTAGATTCGCGGGCATCTTTCGGCAAAACTGGCACATTTTTTAAGACTTTGGCGACAAAATTTGCTGCTTGTTGTTCGCTTCCTCCTGCTTGGGTAACTGAACCCCAAAATGCGAGAAAATTCCACCTTGCACCGCCGGATGTTTTTGGGTTAGCGGTAATTACTTGAACGTCATCGCGGGCGAGATCTGCCCAATTATTAAGTTTAAGTTTGTCGTCACGAGTAACGATCGCTGCGACGGATTTATGGACAATTGAGTCGTTGGGTAACTCTTCCTCCCAACCCGCTTCAATTAACCCTGCTTCAACGATTTTCTGCGTATCTAAAGCGAGGGCTAAGGCGACTACATCTGCTTCTAAACCATCGATAACGGCGCGAGTTTGCGATCCCGAACCGCCATAACTTTGAGCGAATTCCACAGTTTGTCCGGTTTTCTCTTCCCATTCCTCAACAAACTGGGGAATTATTTGTTCGTAAGCGCTTTGGGTAACAGCATAAGACACCAAAGTTAGTTTAATCGCTTTGTCGCTGCGATCGCTAGACGCACAAGACGCGATCGCCCCACTCAAAACTATTCCCGCTAACATCAAACCTGCAAAACGCCTTTGTTTAGGAATCATTTCTTACTCCTGGGGCTAAACCCCGGTTTTTGGGTCGCTTCAACCTAATTCAAATGTAACTGTATTTAAATTCATTTGCAATACAATCTTAATTCAAATTAAAAAATCTCTGCCTTGTGGCAAGATGAAGGCAAAGCAAAAGCCTGAGACTTAGGTATGGCAAAAGCAGCCAAAAAGCCGCAAAACAACCTCCTGAAGCTGCTAGTACAGAGTAACTACTTATTTCGGGAACTAGACGAAAACCAGCTAGCAGACTATCTCATCCCAGACAGCCTGAAAGCCGAAAAGCTATTTTCCAACCGTCCAATCTATACAGCCTTTCTCCCCGACGAATCTTTAGAGGTGCTATATGCGATCGTCAGCGAAGGTTTAGTCATCATCCGCAGCACCCCCTTAGATCGAATTATTGCGATCAACTACCCAGGCAGTTGTTTTGGCATGAGAAACCTAGCCTTCAGTTATGGATTAGCAAGTAAAGCATTTCCGAGTTTAGTCGAAGCGTACAAAACCACCCATGTAGTCAAAATACCCTTAGCGACAGTAGCAAAACTCTACGAAGAAAGCGAAATTTTCCGATCGCGCTACAAAATGCTCTTTGAACTGCGCGAAAAATTCCAGTATCATCTACTTAATTGCAGTAGTTATCCGCCCCAAGCCGTCGCTGCACTACTCAGAGCATTAATTTATCAAGAACGAGCGTTAGGAAACCAACCCAACCCAGAACAAGTTTACATCTTTGACTTACCGATAGATGTCATTGCCCGCGCCTGTCAACTCAACCAGCGTACCGTCGAACAAGTTCTGAAAGGAATGCAACAAATTGGTTTATTAGAACCAGTCACAAACAAAGATTTATCAGGAGATACCATCCAAGTCATCGATCCTGAAGGTCTAAAAGAAGTATACAGTGCCACGCGAGATAAAGTTTCCTGGTGGCCCCTGCGATGATTAGTTACCCAGTCCCCGCAGTTATCAGTAACCAGTTGTCAGTTATCAGTTATCAGTTATCAGTTACCAGTTATCAGTTACCAGTTACCAGTTACCAGTGAACAGTTACCAGTTATCAGTTAAAAGTTGTCAGTTTATCCCCCTTGTCTCCCTTGTCTCCCTTCCCTTGTCTCCCTTGTCTCCCTTGTCTCCCTTGTCTCCCTTGTCTCCCTTACCCAGTCCCCAGCCCCCAATCACCAGTACCCAAACCCCAATAGGGGCGCAAAATCACACCCCTACAAATTAAATCTAATTCTTACTGAAATATTCAGCTAATTCCTCAGAACCCCCAATCAATTCACCATTCATAAACACCTGGGGAGTTGTTTCCGCCCCCGAAACTGCACGCAGAGTCCGAGGAGTATAATCCTTGTTAATCAAAATTTCCTCGTAGCCAATGTTATGCTCATTTAACATCTTCTTCGCCCGGAGGCAATAAGGACAACCTTCTTTGCTGAAAATAAACGCAAATTTCGGTAGTTGTGCGTTCGGGTTAATATAGTTCAGCATGGTATCGGCATCAGATACCTCAAAAGGATCGCCTGGTTTTTCTGGCTCGATGAACATTTTTTCAATGACGCTATCTTTAACTAACATCGAGTAGCGCCAGGATCTTTTACCGAAACCGAGGTCATTTTTTTCAACCAACATTCCCATTCCCTCAGTAAACTCACCATTACCATCGGGAATGAGAGTCACATTTTCTGCTTGTTGAGTTTTTTGCCACTCATTCATCACAAAAGTGTCGTTGACGGAAATGCAAATAATCTCGTCAACGCCATTTTCTTTGAAAACGCCCGCTAATTCATTGTAGCGAGGTAGGTGCGAAGAGGAACAAGTCGGGGTAAATGCACCTGGAAGTGAAAAAACGACTACTGTTTTACCAGCAAAGAGATCTTTTGTAGTTATCTCACGCCATTCGCTATCCTCGCGGACTTTAAATGTAACATTGGGAACTTTTTCGCCTTCGCGGTTAGGTAACACGGTTCAGTCTCCTGTTGAACGATCTTCTTTACTTTACAAGATGTTACAGATTTTCTTCCGAAACTGGGGCAAAATCAACCAAATGGCTGATGTTTGCCTGTTTTACTTAATATTTTCAACAAGGAACGAGAACATCTTGACGACTCAGCACTCGCATATCTTCGTCATCTAATTCTACAGGAGTACCACTACGAATTAGTTCGGCAAAATCTTCATTCGGTACCATAATACACAAAGCATATAATCGTCCCATTCCAGTATTAATAATTTCGTGAATTCCTGTCGGCGGCACTAATAAACTATCTCCAGTGTTAATTGGCACAACTTTTCCATCGCAAACCGCCAAACCTTCGCCTTTAAGAATAAAAAACATTTCTACAGCAATGTTATGACGGTTAGGGGGAGTTTTGCCACCAGGATCGAAAATTTCTACACATACGGTTAAGGAAGCAGCAGCATTTGAGGGGTCGAAAACTATAGCTAAACGATTAGTATCGTGAGGGCTAATCCGATAAGTTTGGTAGTCTTGGGGAGACTTAATTATCGGAATCATGCAATGTTCGTTCATTTTTTTTCCTCAAGTAATCAATTAATTTATTAATTATTTAATTGCTGCTAAAATGGTCGCCGAATCGGTAACAAAACCGAAGCATTGATTAACGTTATAAATAGTTGCTTGATAACAATATTCCGGGGAAGTTGTCGCCGCACAATCTTTAATTAAAATACAGTCATAACCTAAGAAATTAGCATCTTGTAAAGTAGCCATGACACATTGATCGATATTTACTCCTGCAAAGAAAAGTGTAGTTTTGCCGAGGTTGCGGAGAATACTATCGAGGGGCGTATCCCAAAATCCACTCATGCGATACTTATCAACGAGGATATCCTCTGATTTTTGTTCTAACTCATCTACGACTGCGGCTGCCCAACTACCTGCGGTTAAAACTGGGGCGTTTCTTTTGGGTAATAAATTGCCTAAGCCAATGCCATCTCCGGTAGGATTATAAACATGAAGTAAACCAGGACTAATATTGCGTAAATCGGCGCGATTGCCCCAGTTTAGCCAAATAATCGGTATTGAGTGCGTACCGTCAGGTTGGCGCAGCGATCGCAACTTCGGGAGTAACATTTGTAGGGGCGCGATCGCACCTCTGGCTGGGGTGATATCAACGCCAATGTGGGCTAACCAACCATCAAGGTGACAGAAATCATTCTGCATATCAACTACTATCATCGCTGTTTTGGTTAAGTCGATTCGCAGTGTTTTGGTTTCTGTTGGCAAGATTACTGGTTGTGGTGGAAGCGGGG
Source organism: Oscillatoria salina IIICB1 (assembly GCF_020144665.1). NCBI lineage: Bacteria > Bacillati > Cyanobacteriota > Cyanophyceae > Oscillatoriales > Oscillatoriaceae > Oscillatoria > Oscillatoria salina. The sequence continues at coordinate 24,772 of NZ_JAAHBQ010000067.1, forward strand.
GACGAGTTAAATCCGCTTCGGTTTCATTTACTTTCCAATTGTTAGGTGGTATACCTAAAGTGCGTAAAGGTCGATTCATAATTAAGATAAATAAAAGAAGACGAGAATCGAGACAACTGAAGTAAGTTTATCTTTAGTCCTAGCGTAATTTAGCCTAATTGTCCTGTCTTGGCTGCTAATCTTAAGCAAAGATTTGTTAACAAATACACTTTTAGGATAGTCGCTAAGTTATTTTCCCTCTTCAGTTTCTCTTGTTTCTCTAATTTTCTCGATCTCTGAGGCTAACTCATGAGAAAAAATCTCGGCTGCCGATTCGATGACATGATCGGCGTTTTCCATCTCATTGCGGGAAAATTTCCTTGGTTTCCGGAAAAGATAATGGACGCGATCGTTTTGCTTTTCATACCTATCTAAAGTTGTTTGTACATCCGCTAAATAATTACGGAAATCATCATTTTTATACAATCCTTCATAAAGCGGACTATTAACTAGATAAACTTCAAATTCGTATTTGTTAGCCAGAGAAATAATTTTTTCTAAAGCTAGACGATTAGATTTAGACAAATTAAATTGATTTTCTTCTACAAACCGAAAATGAGCTTCAGTATTTTCTTCTACATATTCCGGATTTGCTTTTGAAGCAGTGTTAAATTCTTCGATTTCATCTCTCGATTCTTGCTGAAACCAATCATCTGGATTGGCAAAAATATGTTTAATACTTTGGTCTTTAGAGTATAATGGCACATAGCGGTCTAAAAACAAATTCCCTTGCTCAGCAAAACTTATCTCTATCTCCGGTTCTAATTTGTGCCAAAATCCCCAACTTAAAGGTATTTGTGAGATCACATTCCAATTTAGATCCCGATACCAAACATCGTAAACATAAACTAAAATCACTGCTTTAGGTGCGCTGTATTTTTGGATATACTTATCTACCATCCAAGCACTATTGAGCACTAAAGCATCGGCGATCGTACAAAGATTAAGCGCTTCGACATCTAATTCAGCTTCAATAATACTCGGATCGACTCCTTGATGACAGCTAGAATCTCCTAAAATTAAGACATCAACTGGTTCTGATAAATTTAACATTAATTGCCATTTATCCTCAATTCGAGAATAACCCTCATTTTGGGGATAATTCTTGAGATACCAAAGCAAACCAAAATTAACTAATCCCGTTAATAGCACTGTACCAAATATGGAAATAGTTAAGCGCCGAACTGTCGTTCTTGCCATAATTTCTTTTGGCAGTTGCTTGATTTTTTTCATCATTTTGCCCTCAAAATTGAAAATAAATAAATTCTACTGATTCTCGATATCCGTACAGCAAAATACTGACTAAAAATAAACTATAAATTGGCACCCGCAACCAAAGATTTAGCTTAATAAGGGCTAATAAATCTCCGGTGAAATACTGGTGAATTTGGACGATTAATAAAGGTACGGTCAACCAGAGAAAATTAGTTAAAAAATCTGCTGTATTTTCCGACCAACTCAAACCGATATGAGTAAGAATATAACCCATTTGTTCTAGAGAAGTGCAGCGAAAGATTACCCAACCAATGTTAGCTAAAATAAACATTAACAGCATTTTTGCTAAAATACTCGGATAAGAATATTTTCCACCCCAAGGATCTAAATGTTCTCGCTCGCGAGAAACCATTCTATATATAATTAAAATTAAGCCATGATAGGCACCCCAAATTACAAAATTCCACGCGGCACCATGCCACAATCCTCCTAATAACATTGTAATCCCTAGATTGCGATAAGTATTAAAAGTTCCCTGACGATTTCCTCCCAAGGGTATATAAAGATAATCTCGCAACCAAGTAGATAGAGAAATGTGCCATCGCGCCCAAAAATCGCTAGGATTAATGGCAAAAAATGGTAGCTTGAAATTCACCATTAATTCAAATCCCATCAGCTTAGAAATACCTCTTGCAATGTCTGAATATCCCGAAAAATCACCGTAAATTTGGACTGTAAAGGCAAGAATACCGATAATTACATCAATTCCTTGATAGTCGGTATAATTGTTAAAAACTGCGTTAGCAATTAAGCCGATATTATCGGCAATAACTACCTTTTTGAAATACCCCCAGAGAATTAAGAAAAGCCCGGCATTAATTTGTGCTAATTTTACCTTGCGCGGATGCGTAATTTGTGGTAAAAAATTTTCTGCTCGTTCGATGGGACCTGCGACTAATTGGGGAAAGAATGCTACATAAACGGCAAAGTCGAGTAAATTTTTAGCAGGAATTAATTTACCGCGATAGACATCAATTGTATAGCTTAAAGTTTGAAAGGTATAGAAGGAAATTCCTACAGGTAAAATAATATTTAAAGTAATTGGATTGGCGGCAATTCCTAACCAATTGAATAACTGAATGAAACTCTCGACAAAAAAGTTAAAATATTTAAAAAAGCCGAGAATAGATAAATTTGTAAGTAGAGAGACGGTTAGCAAAAGTTTCCGGCGCTGAAGATTGGATGTTTGTGACATCCATTGACTAACAAAAAAGTCAACGACGGTGGAAATTATTAATAAAATGAGAAAGCGCCAATTCCAGGAGCCATAAAAAATATAGCTAGCGACGAGCAGAAAAATATTTTGCGCTCGATAATGCTTTAATAAAAGTAGATAAAGCGAGTAAACTAGGAGAAAAAAAACAACAAAAGTTAGTGAATTAAACAGCATCTTGGGATTGGTGATTAGGAATTGGCAAGTAAATTATTAATTCAAAAGTTAAAGTTGAGTTAGATCGTCTACCTTAGTTTCTATATTTCTTTCCGTCGGGCATAATAGCATCGGTAAGATTGGCTCCTTCTAAATTGGTTTGATAAAGATTACTTGCTAATAAATTCGCTTCGACTAAAGTTGCCTCACTTAAATTTAGCAAACTCAAGCAAATTCCCACTCCATTTATTTTGGTAAGATTAGCCTTACTAAAGTTAGCTTTACTTAAGCCTGATTTTTGTAGGTTTGCCTGAGTTAAATTTGCACCTGTGAGATTAGCATTGCCTAAGTATACTCCAGACAAGTTGGCATTAGTTAAGTTGGCTTCTGTAAGATCGGCTTGGCTGAGGTTAGCGCCGGATAAGTTGGCTTCACTTAAGTTAGCTTTGACTAATTTTGCTCGCTGTAAACTTGCGTGGCTGAGGTTAGCTTTTGAGAAATTGGCTTCATTTAAGTTGGCTTCCCATAATCCGCTTAAGGAAAGGTTTGCTTGTGATAAATTAGCTTTGCTTAAGTTGATTTTATGTAAGTCGGCACCGGATAAATCTGCTGCGGGTAAGGATGCACCGGGAGCAAGAAAATAAATATTGGCTTGCTCTAAATCGAAGTCGAAGGGGAAAATAGTTTCTGGAGAGGCGATCGCGTGAGTTAAACTGGCTCTAGTTAAATTAGCTTCTTCGAGGTTGGTGGCAATTAGGTTACTATGACTTAAGTTGGCGTTACTGAGGTTGACTTCGCGCAAAATCGCCTTGCTGAGATTTGCTTTGCTTAAATTAGCTTGGCTGAGGTTGGCTTTGCGGAGGTTGATTCGAGGATGGGAAAGGTTAACTTTGCTGAAATTGGCTTGACTTAAGTTTGCTCTTTCTAAATTTACTCCACCTGCTAGGTTAACACCACGAAAATCGGCTTTTTCTAAGTTGGCTTCGCGAAAATTAATTCGGTAAAATCTTGCTCCTAAAAGTTGTATTTCGCTGAGGTTGGCTTCGCTGAAGTCAATTTGCCAAAGATCGGCTTTTTCGAGGTTGGCTTTGGCTAAGTTGGCTTTGCTAAAGTTTAAGTAGGCGAGGCTTTTTCCTGTTAAGTCGATTTGAGCAAGATTGATGCTGCTAAAGTTTCCTTCTCCGCGACGATATCGCTGCACGAAGTTTTGATAAGAGGTGTTTTTCTGAGGAGGAGAAACTGAGTTAGAATTTTGTTCTTGGCTGTTGGGGCTGCTAGGTGTTGCTGAGGATAAATTGTTAATTGTTACTCTTAACCTGCTTATTTCTAAACTCAGTGACTCTAGCAACTCTAACTCCGAGCGGTGGTGAAACTCTTGGCTGAGATTCTCTAGCTGGCGTTTCACTAATACTGAATACTTGGATATTTTCGCCAATTTTTGCTCTAGTTGCTCGATTCTGGCGATCGCCGCCTCCAGGGTTTCGATCGCTTCAGCAGAATTTTCTTGTCTTGATGCCATCCTAGTCTTATATAATGATTCTCATTCTTGTTTGAGGTTCGCGGATATGCTGATAGCTTACCAAGATTATTTAGGTCGCGATCGCTATCCTCCTCAAGTTATTGCCAAATAAATTCAATAAGCGTAAGATTCTTTTGAGAAATTTGTGTGTGAGGATATGGTAAAATTAACTAATCGGCGGGGAAAAACGGTTGTCGAGAGTTGGCAACCCACGTCTTTAATCTTAGCGGCAACATTGTTGGTTTCGCCTGCGGCGATCGCCGAAACCCTCCCCCAAATCGAAACAGAAATAAGTCCCGAAAGCCTGACAATTACTGAAATAGAAGCCATAAGCGAATTAACATCGCTAGTCACACAACAGCCCACAGACAGTAGCGAAGGTAGCGTCATCAACCAAATTGAAGGCTATAGCGGTGGGATGGAGCAAATCACCAACGTCAACCAGCTACGCGACGTTTCACCGAGCGATTGGGCTTATGAAGCATTGCGAAATCTTGTTAATAATTATGGTTGTATCCAAGGTTATCCTGATGGCACCTACCGAGGCAACCGCGCCTTAACCCGCTACGAATTTGCCGCAGGATTAAACGCTTGTTTAGAAGTGCTAGCAGCCAGAATTCGCGACAGTGGTACAACCACAACCACAACATCTGCGGTTAGCGAAGAAGACTTAATCGTGTTACGACGGTTAATCCAAGAATTTGAAGCCGAGTTAGCGACATTAGGCACTAGGGTAGATGACTTAGAAGCCAGAGTCGCATTTGTGGAAGACAATCAATTTTCAACCACAACCAAGCTCGAAGGGCAAGTAATCGTCGGTGTCGCCAGCATTTTCACCGGAGAAACCCCCGACGGCGAAGAAGTCAACGAAACCACAGTATTAGGATCTCGCGTTCGTTTAGAATTAAATACCAGCTTCACTGGAGAAGACTTACTCTTTACCCGACTCGCCACCGGAAATTTTCCCGAACTTGCTGACGCTACAGGTACAGCAGAAGGCGAATTAGCATTTGCCCAACCAGAAGGTAACGATGTCAGCATCGAAGTATTGTTATACCGATTTCCTCTCGGAGACAACACCGAAGTCTTACTCGCTGGCGCTGGAGCCGCAGCCGATGACTTTGCCAGTACCGTCAATATTTTAGACGGAGACGGCGCTTATGGTGCCTTATCTGCCTTTGGAACGCGCAACCCAATTTATTATTTAGTAGACGGCGCAGGATTAGCAATCACATCCCAATTAGGAAACACCTTTGAATTGAGTTTAGGCTACTTAGCCGGAAACGCTGACGATCCCTCAAGCGGAAACGGTTTATTTAACGGCGGGTATGCAGCATTAGGACAATTAGTCTTCAAACCCAGCGATCGCTTCAACCTCGGTTTAACTTACATCCACTCCTACAAAGCCGACGACACCGGAACTGGTAGCAGTCGCACCAGCTTCAATTTCTTAAACGACCTTTTCGACACCGATTTAGGAGACATTCCCACCAGTAGCAACTCCTACGGGATCGAACTTTCCTGGCAACTTAGCGACAAATTCGTCCTCGGCGGTTGGGTTGGTTACACTCACAGCCGATTACTTTCTACTTTCGATGGCTTAGTCGAACGGGGCGACAACGAAGTCTTTAACTATGCCGCATGGCTAGGATTTCCCGACTTAGGCGGTGAAGGCAATCTCGGCGGAATCGTTTTTGGCATGGAGCCAAAACTGATTGATACCAGCGTAGCAAACTTAGAAGAAGACAAAGATACCTCCTTCCACGTCGAAGCTTTTTATCAGCTACGAATCACCGATAATATCTTCATCACCCCCGGCGTAATTTGGATTACCGCACCCGGTTTCAACGACGACAATTCCGATTTAGTAATCGGTTCAATTCGCACCACTTTTTCCTTCTAAATAAACTATTCCCCCTTCCCTTGTAACTAAGGAGGTAGGGGGTTAGGTTAAACAATTCCTA
>NZ_JAAHBQ010000068.1 GCF_020144665.1 Oscillatoria salina IIICB1
TTTAGGTGGAGGATGTACCTTGCGCCTTATTTCCTTTTTGTGCTATAATTAATTTATCATTAATACTTTTTACGGTAATGTTGAAAGCAACAAAGTTCCGAATCTACCCAACCGCAGAGCAAAGATACCATCTTGCTCAAAGCTTCGGTTGCTGCCGATTTGCCTGGAACTACGCTCTCAACCTTACCAATGAAGCCTACAAAGCAACGGGAAAAGGTCTAAATCGCTTCGCTATTCAAAAAGAGATAACTAATCTCAAGAAAGAGTACGAATGGATGAACGAGCCTTATTCTCAATGCCTACAAGTAGTCGCCCTCAACCTTTCTAGAGCCTTTATTAACTTCTTTGAGGGGAGAGCATCTTTCCCCCAGTTCAAATCAAAGCATCGCAACCAGTCAATCAGCTATCCTCAAAACGTTTCTATCGTAGAAGACGGTATAAAATTCCCAAAGATGGGAGTGATGTATGCCAAGATACATAGACCTATTGAGGGAAAAATCAAGACGGTTACGGTGTCGATGAATGCTTTGGGTCAATACTTTGCGTCTGTCTTGGTTGATGATGAAAAAGATATTCCTGAAAAGTCAGTTGAAGGAAAAGCTGTTGGTATTGATTTAGGTTTGACTCATTTTGCTATTACCAGTGATGGTTCTAAATTTGATAATCCTCGTTGGATAGTGAAACATGAACGCAACCTAAGAGCCAAGCAAAAGAGGTTATCTAGGAGACAGAAGGGTTCTAATAGTCGCAACAAAACCCGTAAACAAGTAGCGGGAGTGCATAACAAAATATCAAGATGCAGAGAGGATTTCCACCATAAGCTATCACGCAGGATAGTGGACGAGAACCAAGTCATTGTTGTGGAAAATCTAGCTGTCAAAAACATGGTCAAGAATCACTGTCTCGCTAAAGCAATTAGTCAGGTGGGTTGGGGTCAATTCTGTACTATGTTGAAGTATAAAGCTGAGTGGGAAGGAAAGGTTTACATTGAAGTAGATAGATTCTTCCCTAGCTCTAAAACCTGCAACGTTTGCCTCAATCAAGTAAGAAGCCTTCCCCTTGATGTGAGGACTTGGCAGTGTCAGAAGTGCCAGACTACGCACGATCGAGACGTAAATGCTGCTAAGAACATCAGAGATGAAGGACTGCGTATTTTATCCTCTGGAACGGGGGAGATCGCCTATCGCCCAGATGTAAGACGGGATAGTAGAGGACGCAAGAAATCTACTATTTCGCAGTCTGTTGGATAGGAAGCCTCACGCCTTCAGGCTGAGGTAGTTCACGAATTAAAGAGTTTGCTGGTGAAAAAGGCTGGACGTTGAAAGAAGTTTCCCAGCGATCGGGTGTACCATATAGTACAGTGAAAACCTATACTCGCTTACCGGAGAGAAACACCGTTGACTTGTCTTCACTGCAAAAGCTAGCACGAACCTTTGACGTTTTAATCGAAGACTTATTTGAGGTTATTGAAGAGTAAGTTAAGTTAACCTTTTTGAGGTAACAAAACGCGCTAAAACAGTTAAGCTGTAGGAAGTTGCTTAATTTCTTCTTGCGTCATATCTTCAATTAAATCTTGAGCAAATTCCCAAATAGGTTTATCTGTTTCATTGATTTTCCTTTCCTGTAAGTCATGCTCAACCGCTTCTTTAAGACAATTGAATACAGTCTCTAAGGACTGCGCTTGAAATTTTCCGGCTGCTAAATCAGGACAAGAAACTGTGTAGCCGACTTCTGTTTTTTTCGATAGAAATATTTATTTTGTAAGTCATAGTTATGCAAAATTTTATTGCTTGTGAAACTTTGAACCAAAAACATATCTAACAATAAATCCTTCTAACTTTCCTCATCTGTAGCTTCTAAAGTGGTATCCGGAGAAACAGATTCATCAGGAATTATTGGATCTTCTGGGGTAATTATTTCAGCTAATTGTTCCGCATTAGCTTCGCGCTTATGGATGCGAATTTTATGCAAACGAGGTCCTTCGGCCGCAACTACAGTTAGTTCGAGATTATCAAAATGAAGAGTTTCTCCTTGAGTAGGAATCTTTTGTAACTCGTAAAGTAAAAAACCACTGAGAGTTTGATATTCGTCAGTTATTGGTAAATCAATATCCAAAAGTTCATTAACTTCTTCGAGATCCATTTGTGCTTCAACAAGGAAAGTTTGCTCGTCAAGCATTTGTAAAGCAACTACTTCTGGATTTTCTAATTCAGCTTCATCGCCGATAATTTCTGCTACTAAATCGTTAAGCGTAACTAAACCAGCAGTACCACCAAACTCATCAACAACCATTACCATTTTCAAGTGCGATCGCTGCATCAAAGGCAAAAGTTCGCTCAATGGTGTAAACTCAGAAACAAACCTCGCTGGACGCACCCAAGGTAAAATCGGCGTATCTGGAGACAAGTGACCTTGGGCTAAAGGTTTAGCTAACTTTTTGAAATTAATAATCCCGCGAATATCATCCAAAGAATCGCCTGTTACCGGATAACGAGAATAACCGTTAGCAGAAACTTCATTGAGCAAAGTTGCAAACGTAGCGGTGCTAGGAATTGCGCGTAAATTCGTTCGCGGAACCATCACTTCTTGGGCTAAAACTTCACCAAACTCAAAGACATTATTGAGTAACTCTCTTTCCTCAGCTTCTAAACCAATAGACTCGCGTTCAGTAGTAATAATTAGCTGTAACTCTTCCGGTGTAACTCGATTGTACCAACCTTGACCTGCATATTGAATACCTCCCAAGCGTAAAAGCCAGCGAGTAGATTGATTCAAAATCCAGATAAAAGGATTAAAAATGCGCGCGATCGCCAAACTCGGCGGACCGAAAAACCGTGCTAATTGCTCAGAATAAAGCAAAGCCACCGATTTTGGACAAAGTTCGCCCAAAACAATTTGCAAATAAGCAATCAAGAAAAACGCGATCGGGATAGCCAAAGAATGAGCGATCGCCTCTTTCATACTCATCGGTAAAGGTAAATTAACCATCGCGACTGTAACTAATACAGCCATTGTACTTTCACCGATCCAACCCAGAGCCAAACTCGAAAGCGTAATCCCGATTTGAGTCGTCGAAAGCAGACGGTCAATACTGCGATGTAAAGATTGTACCGTTTGAGCTTGGACATCGCCCGCTTCCACCAACTGATTAATCCGCGATCGCCGCACCGAAACAATCGAAAACTCAGCCGTCACAAAAAAAGCATTAATCGCAATCAGCAGCAGCACCGACAACAAACGAACCAGCACATCTTGACCAGTAAGCTCGACGTGAGGAAGATTCGCCAATAAATCGAAAACAAAGCCAAACATTAACATCCAGATTTAGGTAAGAGCCTAACCTACCTCACAACTGGAATATCAGACAATTTAAGCTGAAGTTTTTGGTCGGGATAATCAGTCAAAGCCATAGATAACTGTTGCGAGTCTTCTAACAAAGCTGTAGGAATTCTTACTGTACCAGAAAATTTCTCTCCATTAGCAGGCAATTCTCCCGGTAAACCTTCAGTAATCGCACTCAGTGCTTTCCCTTGGTCATCTCTCACATCCAAGAAACTATAGAGAAAGCGCACCACTTCCTCCCCATCATTCTGAAGATTCACCTTGAGTAACATCGAACCTCCCTCTTGTTTAGCTTCCACAACTTCCACGACCACCCCGCGATCTTGACTTTTAATGGGAAAGTTCTCATTAGCGCTGGCGATCTGCTCCTCGTCCTCATTATCCTCCGACTCAGCTCGATCGGATTCGTTGTTTTCAGCTTTAGTTTCTGCTTCTTGCTCTTGTTTTTGCTCTTTTTCTTTCTTTTCCTGTTCTGCTTCTTCTTTACCCTTACCGTTGACGTAATCATTAACCACCGAAAGAATTTCTTCTTCGCTTAAGATTGCTATTCCCTCTTTACCCGGGTTAGCTTGCTTGTCAGTCGCCAGTTTTTTCGTCGGGCTAACATCCGGTTGACTAACTCCTTTGAGGGCTTCATGACCTAGTGTAAAGCCCCACAAACCACTGACAAAACCGGAACCTAACATCATTGTCAGCAAAATTAAAGTAAGCGCTACAGTTGAATTGAGTTTCATAACACGACGAGGAACGTAGTTATCAGTTATCAGTTATCAGTTATCAGTGAACAGTGACCAGTTATCAGTTATGCAGTTATCAGTGACCAGTTATCAGTGACCAGTTATCAGTTATCAGTTATCAGTTATCAGTTATGCAGTTATCAGTTATCAGTTTATTCTCCGTTATCAGTTATCAGTGACCAGTTATCAGTTTATTCTCCCCCTCCTCCCAGTCAGCGATCGCCAATTCCAGCTTCCCAAATTTACCCACCTTGCTATAATAATACTTGCACAATCTTTCGAGATGGTTTTCAGGAAAACTACAACCGAAAAAATTTACTGTTTGCGAAAATCGGGTTGTGCAAGCCAACACCTCCAGGGTTGGCCGAGCGGTTGAGGCAGCGAACTCATAATTCGCGCAAGGCAGGTTCGACTCCTGCACCCTGGATTGACAAAAAGACAAAAATATGTTATCGCAAAGGCAGTCTTTCAAAGACGAACTCACCGCCAATGACAGGTTGACCTAGCGCTCGATAAGATGGATTGAGTCGCAAAGAAGTTTCAAAAGGATTGCGTAAGTCAGGAGTTCGGATGATTGGATCGCTGGCAACCTGTTGATAAAGTAGATCTCGATAAAGAAGATCAACCAATTCTAAGTCACGATTGATTTCGTTTTCGATATAAGAAGCCCGTGTAATTGAGCCGGGTCCAAAGATAAAATCAATCTGACGGCGGAAAGTGACAGTGTTATCGAAGAAATTTTCTGACTCGTTATTCAAAGCGCGTTCAATCAAGTCAGGAATTGGTTCTGTTGAGATCGTGGTTTGCGCGATCGCCTCTGCCGCAAATAAACTGGCAGTAGCAGTAAAAGCTAAACTCGCAAACAAATTAAATAGCCGATTTGACATAGCTAACCGATAAGATAGTTAATTGTCCTCATTTTAAGGGAATCTTTGCGAGGAAAGATACTTCTGACCTCAAGTTTTCTAATTGTCCTATGAATAATCAATCAACTCTCTATCCCTCTCCACAACGTCAGATTTTACTCGATTTGTTTGCGCGACTGGCTTATACCGAGGGCGATTTTGTCCTTTCTTCCGGACAAAAGAGTTCTTACTACCTCAATGGTAAACAAGTTACTCTCCGGGCTGAAGGAGCTTTAGCTGTGGGACAATTATTGCTACCGATGTTACCCGCAGATACCCAAGCAGTAGCTGGTTTGACTTTGGGTGCAGATCCGATGGTAACAGCAGTAAGTGTACTTTCGGCATTGGCAAATCGACCGATACCAGCTTTAATTATTCGTAAACAAGCCAAGGGACACGGAACCAAAGCTTACATTGAAGGTCCGAGTTTGTCACCTGATGCAAAAGTTGTCGTTTTGGAGGATGTGGTGACGACGGGTAAGTCAGCTATGCAAGCAGTTGAACGTTTGCGGGATGTGGGTTACAAAGTCGAGCAAATTATTGCTTTGGTAGACAGACAGCAAGGCGGTGCAGAATTTTATCAGTCTGTCGGGTTACAATTTAAGTCAGTATTCGCAATTACTGAAATTCAAGAATATGCTCGTGCTCTTGCCAAAAAAGCTTAAGTCTTTTTCGCCAAGTGAAAGTATATTCGCGCATCGCTTCAATGTCAAAACAAGAATAAAAGTTACCATAGCTTCCACCAAGGACGCTTTTTGAGTTTAAGTCTTTCGAGTGGATTCCTAATTCCCAATCCCTAATTCCTAAGAGGCGATCGCGTCAATTTCTCCACAGTTTTCCTGGATAATTTGGGCGCATTTTTGTACCGGAGTGCGTTTTGTCATTGCTTCTACTAAAGCTTCGTAAGCTAAAGCATATTTTTCAATTAAAGTTTTCGCTTCTTGGAGCGCCCAAGCTTCTTTTTGCTGATATTCTGCTTCTCGATGAGAAAAATCGCTCAAAGCTTGCTTAACTTTGGCTCGATCTTCATCACCGCCTTCTACAGTACCGTAAATTATACTTTCTGCGGCAATGCCTGCCATCCAAACTGTACAAAAACGATCTAAAAGCAAGCGCATCTCTCCCGGTGCCATCGCCTTTTTTTCTAACGCTTTTGTGTTAAATTTTACCCCACCTACTCCCGATTGTCCTTGCTGAAATGCTTCCCAAGCATTCAACGTGTAACCTTCGATGGGAATACCGAGAAAATAGGCTACCAAAAAATGTCCTGCTTCGTGACAGACAATTCTTTGGCGATGTTGAGGAGAAAAAGACGATACCCAGTCTAAAAATAAGTTAGCACCTTTCCCCTGCCAACTGAGAGTGTCTACAGTTATTAAACTTAATACTCCCAAGGTGCTAGCGGCGGGGAGAATCGGGTTAATATTCAAGATCGGCGCTAATAACACCGAAAGCGTCATCGCAAAAATGCCAATAGCAATGATATATAAAGCTGTTTGTTGCATTTATCAATCTTTTGTTGTCAATTGTCAATTCTCAGTTGCAGGTAAAATTTACCCGACAACTTAAATTAATGTTACGACTAATTGACAAATCTTGGCTAATGATATCTCAAAAATCTTGTCTCCACTGGCGAACCTAACATTTACGGTAAACTCTTTGCTGACACGGAATGACGCAATCGAGAGACACCGCCGAATTTGTCTACATTGACTTTTGCTCCCAATTAGGATTGAGCAATGTTTTCCCGTGCAACTTGATTCTCTATTGCTTGTCGCTCTTTCGTTTCGCCGAGATATGCCGCGATCGCTTCTAACCAATTCATTGTCAGCAACCTCGGTAACAAAATACACATTGCTGTGTTGAAAATAGTCATCAAGACTAAATAAAACCAAATCATATCCATAATTTTTTCTTCTCTCTAACTTACTTTTATGTTATTCTTCTTACCAATTTGGTTATGTTAATTATCTAACTAATTTCTTGACTTTGAAACACAAAAATGGTTTGAATTACTTTTGATTCTCATAAGTTTTTCTAACCATTGCTGCAAATATTAAGTAATATCAAAAAAAATGGTCAGTTAAGTAAAATGTTGCTATCATATCGGCTAAATAAGTAGATAGCCAAGCTGAGAAAAACCCCAACAGCATTGGCTGATGGGGTAAATTTGTCGTTTTGGGAGGATTACCAAGTAAGATTGTTCAGTGTAGCGCGACTCTGGGAGACGGCTTTCTCGAGTTAGAGGCAGCGAAGAAATAATCTTGCTCTGGGATAGCTATTGTGTTGGCACTCTTATGGGTAGCAAGTTCCCAACAGGAGATTGGCACAACCAGGGGCCAAAAGAAGGTAGCTATAAAGATTGCACTCCAGGAGATAAGATCGGTTTTGGGTGTAGTGGTATCCAAGAAAAAAGCTACCAAGCAAATAGAACTAACCACAAGGGCTACGATTGAGTAAAACACAACAGCACTCTCAAACATCTCGATCGCCTCTTTTTCAGCCGAAACACTATAATTTCAATATCTCCTGTTTTGGGATTTAGTGACGCGATCGCTATCTCAGCCCAACTGTGAGTTAGATCGCTTTTTTTAGTGACGGCAGAAATAAGTTTCCAGCGAGCAAGTACCCCTCACAGCAGTGATTTAGATTACATGAGTTTTGACCAAAATAAGCTAACTAGAGCGCAGAGCATGAAAGAAATCGAGCAGAGATCGAACTCAAGCCAGCTCAAAGCGATCGCTACACCACCGAAGAAATAGCATAAAAACTAGCACCAAGAATCTCCTTTGCCTCAACTAGAAAATTAGATCGACGATAATTAAAGAAAAAACTTACCAAGATTCAGAAATGAAACGAAAAATTTTAGCTACTACTTTCTTTTTAGCTTCCGCATGTTTAACTGCCCCAGTTTCCGCCGCCAACCCAGAACATCTTACCAGATTATTTCAAGAGCGCGAATGTCGTGGCTGCGATCTCAGTGGCGCTAACTTAAGATTTTTTGACTTAAGTAATACCGATCTTCGAGATGCGTTTCTCGAAAGTGCAGATTTGCGTGGTGCAAACTTGAGTGGAGCAAGATTAGTCGCCGCCAATTTAACCAATGCTAATCTAACAGGAGTTAATTTTAGTAATGCCGACTTACAAGGTGCGATCCTCAGCAATAGCCTTTTATTTGGTGCCAATCTTGCAGGTGCAAACTTAGCAAATGTAAGATTGACCAATGCCAATTTAATCGATACGAACCTGATTAGTGCTGAGTGGAATAATTATTACTGGCAAAATAATCAACTTAACGAAATAGGTAGTGAAAATTTGACGAGAGCAAATCTTAGCGGCTTAAACCTTGCCGGCGCAGATTTAAGTAGAATAGACCTAAGAGGCGCAGATTTAAGCAATAGTAACTTGAGAGATGCCAATTTTCAGCATAGCGATCTCCGGAATGCCGATCTCAGAAATGCTAATCTCACACAAGCAGATTTCGACGGTGCTGACATAGAAGGAGCATTGCTATGCGGTGCCATCAAACCAAACGGAAAAAGGATTGACTGTTAAAAAAACAAATTCCCCTAACTACGCTAATCGCGTCTTTCAGGGGAAGTATTGTGAAAACTACTACTTAGTTATTGATTTTGACCGATTCAGTAACTTTTTCCCTCTATCTAAAGTTTTACTTCCCGAAAAATTTGGGTTATTAGCCCCGTCCTTATAGGACGGCTTTATGGTTTACTAGGGTTAAAGCTGGGTTTAAAAGCAATGAAAAGTAGTAGCGCGGCTGCTGTTTTAGGTTTGGCTTATATTTGTGGTTTGCTGTCTACGACAGTTTTAGGTTATCCTGCTCGTGAGGCGGCTTGGTGGCAGTGGATTGGATTAAGTTTAGGTATTGCAATTTGCGGTGTTTTAGTTGCGAAATTTATCCATCGCTTTTGGCGCACGGGACCGAGGAAAAAAGTTTGGCTGTTAGCTGGTTTAATTGCGGCTTTAGCAGTTGTTTATTTTTGGTTGCGGATACCTCACCCAGTCAAAAATGATGTGAGTCGTTATGTAGAAAATGCCCCAGAAGAGGTTACTATTCAAGGTGAGATTTTAACTGAGCCGCGTTTAACGAGAAGCGATCGCGCTTTTTTTTGGTTTGAGGCGACGCAACTAAATGAAAATGAGTCGGTATCGGGTAAGTTATACGTTACTCTTCCGCTCTTGCAAGCTACAGGTTTATATCCAGGTCAAAACCTAGCGGTTTCTGGTAGATTATATCAGCCTAACCCTGCTCCCAATCCAGGCGCGTTTGATTTCAGTGCTTATCTCGCTCGTGAAGGTGCTTTTGCGGGTTTGAGCGGTAGAGAAGTAATTTTGCCTGAAACCGAAGTAAAACCGCCTTGGGGCTGGTGGAAGCTACGACAGCGTATTATCCGCGCCCAAATACGCTGGTTAGGTAGTCCGAAAGGACAATTAGTTAGTTCGATGGTTTTGGGCAGGCGAGCGGTAGATTTACCTTACGATCTTCGCGATCGCTTTGTTAAGGCTGGGTTGGCTCATGTTTTAGCGGCTTCGGGTTTTCATGTTTCTTTGCTTTTGGGTGTGGTTTTGGGCTTAACAGCGCGATTTTCGGCGAAAACTCAGTTTGTAGTGGGGGCGATAACTTTATTTATTTACGTTGGTTTAACTGGTTTGCAAGCTTCGGTAATGCGGGCGGCTTTAATGGGATTTGGGGCACTATTTGCTTTAGTCGTAGGGAAGAAACGTAAACCTTTAGGTTTATTGCTGCTAGCGGCGATAGCGCTACTATTGTTTAATCCTCTCTGGATTCGGGATTTAGGATTTCAACTTAGCTTTTTAGCAACACTAGGATTAATTGTTACAGTACCAGTAGTGACAAAATGGTTGGATTGGCTACCTCCAGCGATCGCCGCTTTATTTACTGTCCCAATTGCGGCAAGTTTGTGGACTTTACCGCTCGTTATCTATGTTTTTCATGTTGTCGCACCTTATACAATTCCCGCGAATATCGCTGCGATGCCGTTAGTGGCGATCGTCAGTCTGGGTGGCTTTCTCAGCGCTTTCGTGGCGATCGTTTTTCCGATCGCAGGTAGCACCCTGGCTGAATTACTCAATTACCCGAGCGAGTGGCTAATCTCGATTGTCGAATATTTTACCAATTTGCCGAATAGTTCCTTCGCCGTGGGGAAAATTTCTCTTTTCAGTTTAATTGCTCTTTACGGATTACTTGCTTTAGTCTGGTGGAATAAAAAATGGCAACGTCGCTGGTGGTTGGTAACTTTGATGGCTTTGTTACTGTTAATCGTGCCTTTTTGGTTTCGACAAGCAACTTTGTTTCAACTAACTTTGCTTGCCACCGAAAATGAGCCAGTGTTAGTAATTCAAGACCGACGTGCTGTCACTTTAATTAATAGTGGCGATCTAGAAACAGCGCAGTATACAGTGTTACCTTTCCTCCGTCAGCAAGGAATTAATCAATTAGATTGGGCAGTAGCTTTAGATGTACAATCTCCAGAAGAAAGCGGTTGGCAGCTAATTTTGAGTGAATTGCCTGTAACTAATTTTCTCTATAATACAGTTGCAGGGCAAAAACCCTTACCAGAAGATAACCCGATCGCCACAGCGATACCAGCGCAAACTTTAGAAACAGGTAGTAGCGTCTTACTCAAACGTAACTTAATCCGCTTAATTAGTAGCGAACCTCCAGTATTAGAGTTACAACTAGGCAAGCAAACATGGTTATTGGTAGGCGAGAGTCAGTATACCAAACCAGAGCAACTAGCCGAACAACTTCAATCAGCGCGATCGCTAATGCAAACCCTAGACAAACAAAATCTCGACTTGAAAGTGTTACTGTTCTCAGGTAACAACATCCGCTTAGACTGGTTAGAGACACTACAACCAAAAATCGCGATCGCCTCTACCAGAAATATCGCCCCCCATATCCTCCAAACCTTATCTGAAAACAAGATTAAATTCTACATGACAAGTCGCGATGGTGCTATCCAATGGACTCCTGGAGGTGGTTTCCAAACTACTCACTCAATAGTCGATCGCGACGCTTCTTTATTTTAAGGCGATCGCTCCTCTCTACTAGTCAATTACCCCAAAAATCAGTAAAATAGCAAAAGACCAACATCTCGTGGAGAGGTGGCAGAGTGGTTGAATGCGACGGTCTCGAAAACCGTTAAGGCGGCAACGTCTTCGAGGGTTCAAATCCCTCCCTCTCCGTACCTAAGAAAAAATTAACTTACTCAACGCGATCGTGTTGGTGATTTTGGTGATTTTGATGATTTTGGTGCAAATGCTCTGTAGAGTTAAATTGCCAGAGTCCCATTCCAGTAACGCAATAATTAGCCAATCCCATCGATACCACACCAACACTAGCTAATCCCATTGATACTGCACCAGTCGAAACTATACCCATTGGGACTACACCAACGGAAACCACACCCATCGGGATAACCCCAACTGAAATTATCCCATGAGGAGCAATCCCAATAGCAATAATTCCATGAGCTGCAATTCCAAAAGAAACAAGCTTTTTTTTCCTATCGGCTGCCATAATCATCTGCGTGACTTTGCCAACCGAGATGATAAAGCAGTTTTCTCTACTTTGTCCAAAGACAAGCTGTCATACTGATGTTTTAAGCATCAACCTTTAGCTGTCAAGAAACAACAGTTCCCCAGCATCAAATTTGTCAACAATAATTTAAATTTCTTAAATAGTACAACTTAAATATCCTTAGCTTAGTGACACCATAACTGAAATTACAGATTATAATTGATCGTCGAAAGTAAAAAGTATTTCACCTCTTCCTCTTAGCAGTGAAAATTATTTCATATTTACAACAAATCCCCAAGCCGATAATTTTTGGCATTGGCATTATCCAATTGCTACTTATCGGGACAATTGATTATCTAGTAATTAACCATATTAGTCTGGCGATTTTTTATTTATTGCCGATTATTTTTACTACCTGGTTTTGGCATGAAATTGCCGGTATGGTTATTTCCTTTTTAAGTGCAGTTGCTTGGTTGAATGCCTACTATGCTGAAGAAGTTTGTTTGACTTTAAATCCGTCAATTCCTTATTGGAATGCGGCAGTAAGATTTAGTTTCTTTATCATTATTACCCACTTATTGGCAGCCCAAAAACGTGCCTACGATCGTGAAAAAGATTTCGCTAGAAGCGATTCGTTAACTGGAGTTGCTAATAGAAGATTCTTTTTTGAAATGCTCGAAGATGAAATCAAACGCAATCATCGCTACAAAAGTCCCCTAACTCTTGCTTATTTGGATGTGGATGATTTTAAAACAGTTAACGATCGCTATGGTCATAATAAGGGCGATCAGTTACTATGCTTGATCGGTACGGTTTTAACGAGGGAAACCCGTGACACAGATATAGTAGCTCGTATGGGTGGAGATGAATTTGCGTTATTGTTAACAGAAACCGATTACGAATCAGCCGAAAAAGCTTTGGTAAGAATTGTATCTAAACTGATAGAAGCAGTACAAATTCAGTCTTTCCCGGTAGGATTTAGTGTCGGTGCGGTGACGTTAGTAGAGTTTGTGCAATTAGCGAATACAGTTCACTTAGCACAATCGATTCTCAAACAAGCAGATACGTTAATGTATGCTGTGAAAGAAACTGGCAAAAATAGGATCAAACACGAACTTTTTGGAGAAAATGAACTGGATGTAGTATAGACAGAGCAAATCGCACTTACTCGAATTTTTTAAAGATTTGCAAGACAATCACTGATATTCCGGTAGCAATTAAGCCAATCTGCCACAAACCACAACTAGCAAGGATTCCGAAGCTAGCAGAAACCCAAAGGGCTGCGGCAGAAGTTAAACCGCGAACCCGAAATTCCCCTGTTTCTGGTTGAGATTGGCTGACAATTTCGCCAGCACCTAAAAAACCGACTCCAGAGACTACTCCCTGAATTATTCGACTAAAAGCATCTACGCTTTCTTCAGCTATTCCTAACTGAATCGGTACAAGTACGAATAAAGCTGAACCAATACTAACTAAGATATGAGTTCTGAAACCCGCAGGTTTTTCTCTACTTTCTCGTTCCCAACCAATCACTGCTCCAAACAGCAGGGCAAAACCTAATCTTAGAATGACGCTTAGTAAGCTTTGAGAAGTTAGTAAATCTTGTGACACTGAACAAATTTGCTGGAATTGCTTTACGCCAAATTGAATGAAAAATTAGGGTGGGCAAACTGCCCACCTCGAAAAAGATCCTACTCTTGGTTTGTTTCTATCGGAGAAAACATTCTAGTATCTGGGGAATATTCCCAGGCAATGCCTTCTGGATCTTTGCTTTGGCTCCACTCTGCAAAATCTGCGTCGGTTTTACGCTTGCCGACGGTACTGGAATGAACTTCTAGCCGTTTGGCTAATTCGGCTTGAATTATACCTTGAGCAGCATTTTCTGACTTTTGTTCGCTCTCGGTTGAAGCTTTTTGTTCTTCCTCGCTGGCTACTTTTTCAGTGTCAACTGAGGTGCTGGGGGTATCGGTTTCCTTTTCCACAGGTGATTCAACTGAGGTGCTGGGGGTATCGGTTTCCTTTTCCACAGGTGATTTAACTGGGGTGCTAGCGGTATCTGTTTCTATTTGTGAAGATACTTCGGTTTCCTTTTCTACAGATGATTTAACTGGGGTGCTAGCGGTATCTGTTTCTATTTGTGAAGATACTTCGGTTTCCTTTTCCACAGGTGATTCAACTGGGGTGCTAGCGGTATCTGTTGTTGCTTTTTGAGAAACTTCTTCTTCGTTGTCGAGTAGTTTGGCTACTTCTGTCGCAGATGTTCGTTTTCCTGCGGGTAGTTTTTCTGGCTCAAATTCTAACTCCGATGTGGGTTCGCTTTGGTCAAAAATACTGCCTAAAGCGCTAGCAGTAAGAAAATAATAGACAATACCTTTGCCTTCGTAGTTTTTTCGCTGCGCCCCATATTCTTCTGCTTTCTTTTCTAAGAAGCGTTTAGCACTGTTGGCAGTTAAGTTTGCTTTCAAGGATAAATCAAGTGGCGTTATACAACCCTGATTTTCGGTGATTAATTGACTAAACAAGGGGTTGACTTTTTGGCTCCACTGTCTCCATTGATGTTCTTGCCACATTTTAAAAGCAATGGCTAGCAATGCTAGTCCCAAGAGCAGGGGCCACGCTTTTAAAATTAAGACGATCGCCAATGCTATGGGGAGAATGAGAATAAGAATGCCAGCAGCATTACCTTCTATTCCTTTTCCGGTCATATTAGCGCGATAATTAGATTAATAGTTGCGAAATTTTTGGTCAATCTTTGCCTTTTTGTGATATTGACATCAGCTAGCAAAGTAAGGGGATTGAGATTTGGGTCTTAACTGTCCTATGTAGGATGCAGTTTCGACTAAAGATTTATTTATCCCCCATTTCTAAATTCAGTCCTCTCAACAGTTTAAGGGTTAGTGAGTCAACTATGTAAGTCTAAACGTTTAAACATTGCTTCACGCGCTTGTAAGGCGAGAGAATCATCAAGTTTTGTTAAGAAAATCTCGGTTTGGTACTTTTGATGAAGGGCGGTTTGAATTAACCAGTCGGCGAGGAAGGGATTTTTGGGTAGAAGAGGACCGTGAGAATAGGTGGCGATCGCCCGCCGATAAAATGCGCCTTCGGTACCGTCTTCGCCGTTGTTACCGTAGCCTTTAATAACTTTTCCTAGGGGTTCTACTTGACCTAAATAGGTACGTCCGCCATGATTTTCAAAGCCAATAATTACTGGGTTTTTCCCCAAGTTGGCTTTTAAGTCCTCTGCTAGAGGTGAGGCGGTCAATTCAAAGACTACATTACCGATGCAGCGACGGGCATCTATACCAGGATGTTTGCTGACGAGATCGAGGATTCCTAAGCCTTCAATTCGCTGTCCTAAGGCTGGTTCGTAGTAGTGACCGAGGAGTTGGGGAGAACCGCAAGTAAATACGCCGGGAATTCCTTGTTCGAGGCGATCGCGTAGTTGGTCTGCTTTTGCACCGCGTAAGTCCCGCATGACGATTTCTTGTTGACGATCTTGCGCCCCACCACCGACGAAAATGTCAACATTGGTAAAGGTCGCGGGATCGCTTTCTCGGTCTAAACTGATGACTGATACGTCAATTCCGCGCCACTGACAGCGACGTTTTAAGCAGATGACGTTTCCGCGATCGCCGTAGGTACTCATTAAATTGGGATACAGCCAACCAATCTTTAATTCCATCTTTATTTAAGACTAATTTTTCCAGAAAATATCTTTACTAATTACCTTGACAAATTACGCTTTTTAGGATCGACTATAAAATTTTTCTTCCTGTTAAAATTTCTCGGACTTCTAACATCGCCGAATAGGTAGGAAGAATGTGTAAGGTTTCGTCAGCAGGAGTAATTTCTAAAGCTGTGGTAATCGCTTCAGATAAATTTTCCTTGATGATTAGCTGGAAATTTTCGGGAGTTTGTGCTAATTGTTCGAGACAATATTGTAAGCGCAGGGTCATATCATAAACGCGATCGCCACTCACGACAATTGTGCCTCCTAAGCTGACCAATTTTTCCAGATCTACGTCCCAAATCCAAGATACATCTGTACCATCGGGAAGGCGATCGTTAAGGACAATTAAAGTTGTGGAGGCTTTCCCAGTTTTTTTGATGTCATTAACCGCCCTAATTGTTTCATTCATTCCTACCGGATTTTTTGATAATAAAATGCGGACGTGCTTATTAGCAACAGTTAACTCTTCCGCCCGACCAAAAGCCGCCCGAAAATTCTTAATTACGTCAAAAATTGTTGCTGTATCGATGCCAATTTCTTTAGCTAACAATCCGGCGGCGAGAGTATTATATTTGTTATAAACTCCGATCAGAATTTGACCCCACTCCGGACTATAAACGGCGGGCTGACTTTTGTGAAAACCGCAACTCGGACAGCTAAAATCACCGAGATGAGATAAATAAACTCCTTCATAATCAAGGAGATGTCCGCAACTCGGACAGTAAATTGAATCTACTGCATGAGGAATTTCATCCAGGTAAAGTTCGGGTTCGCTTAAACCAAAAAATAACACTCGCTGACGTAATTGTTGACCCAAGTAAGATAAAGTAGGGTCATCTGCATTGAGAATCACTACAGTATCATCAGGTAAAGGCGCGATCGCCTGCTGCCATCTTTGAGAAATTGTATCAACTTCGCCGTAACGATCCAACTGATCGCGAAACAAATTCAAACCTAAAATATACTTGGGCTGACAATCGCGCAAAACCAAAGGTAAGACATTTTCATCTACTTCGAGAATCGCATAATCAGCATCAAGTTTACCAGTTAATTTCGTACTAGCTAATAACGCCGTCGCCAAACCATTAATTAAATTTGCACCAGTGGCATTATGAACAACTTTTGCACCTTGACTTTCCAGAATTGTTCGTAACAGCAAAGAAGTCGTCGTTTTTCCATTCGTACCCACTACCAAAATTACACCCTTTTTCACTTGGGCGAATAACTGAGGAAGTACCTGAGAATGGACGCGAGTCGCTATTTCGCCCGGTAAAACCGAAGCTGCGCCTAATTTCAGCGATCGCACTAGGGACGTGACTGTTTTCGCTACGCCAACTGCTAAACCTAAACGTACTTTATCAGCTACTTGCATATTTACACCATAATTGGGGATTGGGGATTAGGGATTGGGGACTGGGGATTAGGGATTGGGGATTGGGGATTAGGAAGATAAGGAGGAATTAGCGGATAAACTGATAACTCAACCCAGTCACCAGTCACCAGTCCCCAGTCACCAATTACTTTTTCCCTAATAACAGATAAGTAGTCATTTCTCCTTTGCCTTTAATAGGGATTGTGCCACGTTCTGGCAAAAGATAACGATCGCCCAAACGAGATCGAGTAGCCGCCGTCACTTGAATGCAACCGGGGATACCGTGAGATTCCATACGACTAGCAATATTAACTGTATCGCCCCAAAGGTCATAAATAAACTTTTTCCTGCCAATTACGCCAGCGACAACCGATCCCGTGTGTATGCCAATACGAATTTTAAAGCTTTTTCCGGTTTCGAGATTAAATTGCGCGATCGCTGCTTGCATCTGTAGTGCCATTTCCGCAACTACTTCCGCATGATCCGGACGCTGAATCGGCAATCCACCGACTACCATATAAGCATCGCCGATCGTTTTGATTTTTTCTAGCTGCAACTGTTCGGTGAGGCGATCGAATTCAGAGAAAATTTCATTCAGCATTTCGACTATTTCGATAGCTGGATATTGGGAAGCTAACTCGGTAAAGCCAACCAAATCAGCAAATAGCACCGTCACCGACTCGAAACTATCGGCGATCGTGCTAGTATTCTGCTTGAGACGTTCGGCGATCGCTTCGGGCAAAATATTCAGCAGTAAAGTTTCAGTTTGCTGTTGTTGCTGTCGCAAAGCTTCTTCTGCTTGTAAGCGGGCAGTAATATCCCGAAAAATCCCTCGTGTAGCCACTGGTTTTCCATCAACAAATTTACAATTAATGCTTCCTTCTAAAGAAATTTTTTCACCTTTTTTACTCATTAATGCTATTTGTACTCGTTCGATATTTTCTCCTGAGATAATTTTCTGAAAAGTTGATAAACAATGTTGCCGAGAATCGGTATGGACAATTTCAAACATGGTCATTTTCCGAATTTCTGCGTCGCTATAACCAAGGGTTTCTCGCCAAGCATTGTTAACATATAAAAATTTACCTTCCACATTGACACTTTGAATGAGATCGCTTGCATTTTCAAACAAATCTCGATATCTTTTTTCACTTTCGCGCAACTTCTGTTCGGCTTGTTTGCGTTTAATAAATTGACCGATTTGATTTCCCGTAGCCGCCATCATTTGCAACAGTTCTGGATCTGGTGGCTGTTGTTTGCTGCTAAAAAAAGTCATCACTCCTAAAACTTCTTCTCGTTCTTTAATTGGAAAACCAAAAGCCGAGTTTAGTCCTACTTTAACAGCAAAAGATTGTTTGCCAAAATAAATATTATTAATCAGATCGGTAATCCATTTGGGAGAACCACTTGACCAAACTATTCCTGCTAATCCAAATCCGGCTATGAGCGTAACTCTACCCGTAACTTCAATAAATTCTGTAACTTTTTCCTCGGGTTTAGACCAAATTTTCACTCGTTGCAAGCAGTTGGAATTGGTGTTTACAAGTTCGCTTTCCGAATCAAAAACTGGCATCCAAAGTTCGCCTATTTCCCATTCTAAAGATTCACAAACTGCTTGCAATATTTTTGGGGTTGCTATTTCCAAATCATGGGATTCAGAAAGAATTTTTGCTAGCGCATACTGGGCGGTTAGACGCTGTTGCGTTCGCTTGCGTTCGGTGATATTTCGTCCCACATAAATAAACTCATAAGAGTCTTTTATTTCTGTTTCTGCTACAGAACAAGAAAAAGCAACAATAATTTTAGTTCCATTTTGACAACGACAAACGACTTCGAGAATTAATTCTTTTTTTTGTAAAAGATTTTCATGATGCAACGATAAATCAAATTGAGGATTGTCAACCAAGTAAGTTAATTTTTGTTCGAGTATTTCTGTTTCTAGATAGCCAAATAAATCGCAAGCAGCTTGGTTGACTTTTTTGATTTTTCCACTTGCGGTAGTAACTACTAAGGCGTCAGCTATGGAAGTAACAATTTTATTGGTATAGTCGCGAGTTTTTTCTAAAGCATTAACTAATAATTGAGTTTCATTTGTTGCTTGAACCAACGTTTGCTCTAAACTCATTTTATCAGTCACATTCTCGAGAAAAATAATTAAACAATTACAGTTATTTTTTGAGTCAAAATATTTGTTAAAATAAAGATCGAAATAAATATTTTCTTGGTTAAATGTCTGACGAGTAATTGCTTTTAAATCAAAGTAATCTTGCTCTCCGTCTAAAACAGCAACTAAAATTTCTTCGCAGCC
The DNA here is from genome assembly GCF_020144665.1 of Oscillatoria salina IIICB1. NCBI lineage: Bacteria > Bacillati > Cyanobacteriota > Cyanophyceae > Oscillatoriales > Oscillatoriaceae > Oscillatoria > Oscillatoria salina. The sequence goes on from NZ_JAAHBQ010000068.1 coordinate 18,957, forward strand.
AAAAAGTTCGGGAAAACCGTTACGGATATCTTCTCCGATGGTAAGCTCGTCTACAGAATCAAAAAACTGAGTAATTCCAGGAGAGTAGCTAAGAATAATCAAATCTCGATTGACTAATATATAACTGATGTGGTTGGGGGTAATTATATTTGGTAAAAAGTGTTTCATACCTGCTAGTCCTAAACAAGATTTTTCACATTGGTATAATTAAGGTTATACCTGCTTGGTGTGATTGACTGTGAATCTCGCTCGGAGTTGTCTAAGGGAGTGCTAACAGGAAAGAGAGCTTTAATTTAGAGTGCGATCGCGTTAAATAGTTGATGTCAAAAAAATATTTTTAACTGCTAAAGCATCTACAGCAATTATCTCTCGATCGGCAGTGACTAACTCAATTTCAAAATATAACTCTCCATTGTTACCAAAATAACCTTGAATCATATTTTCCCCACACACCCAGTTTCATTCAGACGCTTTTCCAAAATTCGCGCATTGGGGTACTTTTGTCGAGCTTTTTGAAAAGCAACTTCTGGATCGAGATCGACAAAATACTCGCCGCTTTCTGGTTCGATTATAATTGCCCAGTTATAATAATCGCCTACTAATTCAGGATAGACGCGCCAAAATATCTCTCGACAGCGTTGGGCGAAAGCGTTATCTGCGGCGGTGCGTTGGGCTATTTCTGTCGCAGAAAGACGAGGTTGAGAGGGAAATAAAGGCGTTTTGCGGGAAGTTTTCTCAGTCATATCGCTCAATAACACTCAGGTTACTTTATTATATGAGCCGCAACGACACGCGATCGCCCGGTTTCTTTGGCTTGTTTCAAAGCGCGATCGGCAGCTTCGACTAAATTTTCGGGAGTATAATTACTGTCAGGAATCATGCTCGCAACTCCCAAACTGAGAGAAAGATATGCGCTCGCTAGCGATCGGTGATGAGGTATCTTTTTTTCGAGGATAGTCAGACAAATTGTTTCTGCGACGTGGATAGCGCCTGGTTGAGAAGTATTAGGTAAAATAATCGCAAATTCATCACCACCATAACGAGCTACAAGATCGGCGGAACGTTTGACTAATTCAGACAAAATATTAGCTATTTCTTGCAAACAAAAATCACCCGCCAGAAGCCCATAAGTATCGAGATAAGCTTTACCATAATCAAGATCGCAGAGAATTATCGACAAGGGTTGTTGCTCGCGGTAAAGTCTGCACCACTCAAAAATAAGACGTTCCTCAAAAGTACGACGGTTAGCTAATTTGGTGAGCGGATCGATAATTGCTAGTTGGGTTAATTCTTGATTAGTAAGTTGTAATTGTTGGTATAATTCGGCTTGCTGAATAGCTATTGCCAGTTGTTTGACAAGTTCTTCAATTAAATCAATCTCCCATTTTTCCCAGACTCTTATTTGAGTTTGATGAACAATTAAAAAACCCCATAATTTTCGCGATAAAATACCTAATTGACTATTAAGAAGGGCAGCTTTACACAAAATTGGGATTACTAATTCAGATTGTACTGAAAACTCTTTCAGGGTTTCTAAATAACTAGGAGCAAAGTTAGCTGTTTCCAGGTTCGATCTAGCGCTTATTTTTCCTTGTTGATAAGCTTGAAGTAAGCTTGATTCAAACTGAGGATAGGCAGAATTATTAACTAACTCAGGAATAGATCGATCGGCGACAACTTCAGCTTTTGAAGTTAAAGTAGAACCAGGTAAAAACTGATAAATTAAGACGCGATCGCACTCAAAAAAGTCCCGCACTTCTGTCACGATTGAGTTAAAAATCTCTTCTAATTTCAGCGACTCCCGCAGTTTCTCACTCACCAAACGCAAAAAGCGCGATTGTTTCCCCGATAAAAACAATTGCATTTCAATTTGCTTGCGTTTAGTGATATCTCTGCCAATAAAAACCAAATCACTATTTGTGGTTTTCTCTGACGCGATCGCTACACCAACCTTGCGGTACACCGCTTGGGTTGCTGGCGCTATCCCGCCAATCGCTGCACCAGAAAAAGCGACAAATATTTGTTCTCCAGTTTTCTTGATACAAGTCACTTCAGAATATTTACCTAACAAGTTTTCCGGTAAAAAGTTTTCTCGATCTTCGCTCAAAAGAACTGAGATTGGTTTACCTATTAACTCTTCTCGCTCGTAACCAAAAATTTCAACTGCGGCGCGATTTGCTGTTTTAATTTTTCCTGTTTTCGTCGTTACCAACAAAGCATCAAGCATCGCAGAAATAATTTTATCAACATAATCTTTTGCTGCTGATAAATCATTTAACAACAAGCTATATTCATTCGCACCTTGAACCAATCTTTGTTCGATAATTTTACTTTCTGTAACATCTTGAATGACTAGAAGTAAGCGATCTTCTTCTCCCTGAAAATATAAATCGAAATATAACAAATTTCCCTCAGCCGAACTGCGAGCAATTCCTTTAAGATCGAATTTTTTTTTCCTTCCATCAATAATTTCGCTGAGTAAATCTTCTAGACCAAATAATTCCGGAAAACTCAAACGCACATCAGATCCTACTTGGGGTTTTTCAGCAGGATCGGCAAACTTTCCGACCCGAGGAGATAGTTCTTGAATCAGAAAATTTTTGTTAATGACTAAATATTCTATTTGGCTAAGAGCTATAACTTTTTTTTGGTCAATTTTCATTTTATTTTCAGCATATTATAAGCTAATTTGTGAAAAATTTCATCGACATCTTTCCCGGTTTTTGCTGATGTAGTATGAGCAGCAATTACTTGGGGTTGTTCGGGAAAATGAACAAGTTTAAATTGTGCTTCAAGTTCTTCTTCGCTAACCAAATCTAATTTATTCAAAGCAATAACTGCAAGACCTTTGGGACAAACCGAAAAAAATAAATCGAGATGTTGCTGTAGATTCTCAATTGTTTCCGAACGAGTTACATCAGCAACAATAATTGCTCCTTTCGCTCCTTGTAAATAACTAGGTGCGATCGCTTTAAACTTCGTTTGTCCTTCAATATCCCAAACGATCAACTGTACTTGCTGATTTCCTGTCCCTTCTGGAGCAGGTACTTCAACTGATTTGCGGGAAATTTTTACTCCTACTGTTGATAAATACCGATCGCTAAATTGACGGTCTACAAAGCGGCGAATTAAGCTTGTTTTGCCAACGCTAAAATCACCAACTAAACAAATTTTTTTAGAAATTACTGACATACTTAACTTACTCTTCTTGCGTACTTATGTATGGCTCAAATCTAACTACTCTACTCAAGCGTAACGGCTGATTAATAGCAATATTTGGAGGACTTTCTGGACTACCAAAAATTTCTAATCTTGTTGCTTCAATACCTCGCTTTTGCAAAGCATCTCGAACAGTTTTAGCTCGTTTAATCGCCAGATCTTCATTTTGCTCTTTTGTTCCTTGACGATCTGCGTGACCAATAATTTTTAACTTGACTTGGGGATTTTGCTTGAGTAATTCGCTAATCGGAATCAGTGTCTTGTTTATTTCTGATAAATTCAAGTTGGCTGAACCGGAATCAAAATAAATTCGCTTTTTTAAGAGAGGTTCTCCTAGTTGAAAAACATTAACAACCGATCTAACTCCAGGAACTTGCTCTAAAACTTGAGTAACTTTTGCAACATCGCTAATTTGAGCGATATTACCGTTAACTGTTACTTTCCCAGCTTCGTAGCGAGCAAAAATTTCGATTCCTTTTTTTTGATTGAATAAAGATGTTACTCGCTCTATTTCTGCTATAGTTAATTCTGGATTTGTCGGTACATCAACAGCGATAATTTGGTTATTTAAGTCAAAATTTGGTGCAATTTCACCTGCAACTTCACCTGCTAAAGAGCGTAAAGATTCGCTCGGTACTCGTCCTTTTAAAATTAATTTATCTCGCTTGAATTCTGGAACTAGGCGATAAACTGATAACTCAGGAGTTGCATCTAAAGCTATGGCTGTTTTTGTTTCAATTCGGCGAGCTATCCAACTACGATACTGGTAATATCCCCCAGGTATTCCTAACAGAAATAGTAAAAGTAAGCCCAGTTTTAAAAACCCTAGAGCAGGGGTTTTTTTCTCTCTGTCTTCAGTTTTCTTATCGGCTTTAAGTAATGCTTTTAAAAATTCTTCAATCGCTTCAGGAATTGTGCCTGGATCGCCGTCAAATTCTTGAATTTCACGATCGTATTCTTCAACAATTTTCCCTAGAGTAGCGCGCATTTTTTCAATAAATTCTTTTGATGGTGCGCCATCAATTACCACTGCTAGATAGCAGTATCCGGCTACTTCAATAACAATTTTTGAGTTACCGTATTCAATCTCTGTTAGTTCCGAAACTTCGCCATTTTGGACAATACAATCGTAGACAAAACTCCGGATCGCGGTTAGCATTCCGGCTAACATATCGCCTTCTAATTTTTGTGATTCAATCGGTTGTACGTCGCGAATTAGTAAGCCAGAAGTTTTGTGAATTAAAAAGATAGCTTGGATCGAAAATCCTAAAGATTCTCGTAAGATTAATTCGGCTTCCGAAACTCCTTGAAAAGCAGCACGCATTTTGCGGCTAATTCCTTCTGGAGAAAGGGCGCTTTCTACTTTTTGATTAATACTTTGCACTACTTCTGTCATGTATTTAGCAACAGTATTACCAATTACTGGATATAGTGCATCTACCATTGCGTCACGCTCGTAAGCAATTTGAGCCTTGATTGCTCTACCCATTTCCGGACCGAGAGTTTTTGCGATCGCACCTTGCTGAAGTCTGATTTGTTCCCGGATAGCGATCGCGATTTCGGGAGCGATCGCGCGCGCGATCGCTTCTGGTTGTTTTTCGATTTCGTGAGTAATTGCTTCTGGGAGAATCTCCGCGAGGATACTACTCATTCCTCGTAGGTTGTACAAACCTCGCTCTTGAATTAATTCGTCAACTACGGGTGTTAAGGTTTCTATCATGATTTCCCGCGAATCGTTGACGCGCATTTTTAATAATTCGGTCATTAAAGGTATGAGCGGATTAATTAATTCTGTCGGTTCATATACTTGATTTTCTAACTCCTTTAATTTAGCTTCGAGATTAATAATTATTTGACGCAGTTTACCTAACTCAGCACTGTCTGTCGTTAGCACTTCCCCTCGCTCGACAATTCCAGGAGTTATCTTTTTTTGTTCTTTGTTTTCTACGTTCGCTCCTACCGAAATATTATTTTTTTCTTCTCTTACTACTCGCTGATTTTCTAACTCGCTCGCTCCAGCTGTTTTTTCCCACTCTAACTCGATAAACTTTCGCTTCTCAGGTTCGGTTTTACTTTCTACTTCGGCTAGTTTTTGGCGCTCTTTTTGGGCTATTTCTGACTCAAATTTAGTCGCTGGCAAACTTCTGCGCTCGGTCTTGCTTTTTTGTTCAATTTGTGCTAAAGTATTACTGTTAACTTCGGTCTCCACAGAACTACCTACAGCTTTACCCGACTCTGAATCAAAGAGCAAATTTTCTAAACTCGACCAAAGAAAATCGAGTTCCGCAGAATTATTTGACAAATCTGTTACTTCGTTACCAGTTTCCTGGGATTCATTTTTCTCAGATTTTGAGTCAATTTCGTCAGCAACTAGCTCTCTTTCGGGGAAAGAAAAAAGTGGCGATCGCGGATTATCTTCCTGGGAATTTCTCCCTACCCAATCCCCTTTTTCTTGCTCAACATTTACCCTTGACTGTTTTAACTTTTTCTTTTCTAAACTCGATTTAAATCCTGAATTATCCTCAGCCAAAATAACTTGAGAATCTGGCGTTAAGTTAGCATCTAAAATACCTAATTCCCACAACAATTTGAGCAAATTTTCTAATTGTTCTCGGTTATTATTATTGCTAGATTCATCAGGCAAAATTGATTTTTCTCGATCGCTATTAGAAGATAATCTTGAACTTTTCATAAGCTGCTATCGGTTACTTTTTCAATGCACCTTTTTCCTCTTATATTATTTTCAACATATCCTTACCTTATTCTTGGATTTTAGTATCCCGCTCGATCGAATGTTTCTTTTCTTCATTTTTGCCATCATCAGGTAACAAAAACTCTGCCTTCATTTTACTATCTGCTGCTTCTTTCAAATCGGGAACAAAATCCGAACCTTTAACTTTGATACAAAGTTCAAATAAAACTTCAGCAAGATCGTCCCGAGAAATTTTAGTTTCTTTCAGGTTAGCAAACCGCTTTTGCAGTTCTTCCAAGACCAAAATTTGTAAATTGTTTACCTCTTGATTTAACTTTTCTCTGGATTGTTCTAATTCTGAACTCAAAGCATTAGTACGACTATTTAAATTACTATGAATAGTTTCCATGCGGTAAATGACTTTTTCTCGTTCTTCGTCAGTTTGTTGACGAATTTTAGTCATTTCTTCGTGACTAGTCAAACTGAGATATTTAAGTTTTTTCTCCCAAGAATCTACAGCCGCATTTAAATCAGCCGAGAAAGAATCTTGAATTTGCTGAAATTCTTCGCGCATCTCTTGCTTAAGTTCAGCTAACTCTATTTCAACTTTTTGAAAGCGTTGCTCAAATTGGCGCGTTTTGTCACCAAACAAAAGGTCGCGAATTTGCTCAATATTACCGAGTCTTTCCCGCATTTCATCTTTACTAAGATCGGACATGATTACTTTTTACCTGCCTGTGAAATTGTTTAGTCTGAATATACAATAATTATGGTTTATACTTTAACATAAGAGTTGCTGCTTGGGTGCATGATTGGCATCAAAAAGCAACTCTTGTTTGACTGTCTACTCCTACCAATAGTCTAGAATATCGAAATTAATTGTCAAAAGGAAAGATGTTGGTAAAATTTATTACAAGCAGATAGTGCGAGGGGGAAACGCCAGTAAAAACCAAGAACAGCTAAAATAATAATTCAGCGCGATCGCTCGAGTTAGTTGTGAATATCTGGTGAAAATAAGGATTCGACATTTGAATTTTATGATTTTTTGGCAAAGGCTACGCCGATCTTGTGGTACTATAGTTTTTAATCAGGCGATCGGGGGACATCTCTGGAAGCGTGTAGTTTCAGTTTCCTTAGTAACTCTGTTCAGTTTGTTTGCTTGTCTGGTGTTAAATACATCACCAGCCCTAGCAGGTATCGATGACGATCGCTTCGATGGTAATATTTTCGCACTTTATGGGGGCAATGGTTCTCTGATTCCGCCGCGAATATCTTTGGCTGAGTCGATGAAGTACGAAAAGCCTGCGCTGCTGGTATTTTATGTGGATGATAGCAGCGATTGTAAGCAGTTTGCGGTGGTGGTTAATCGGTTACAATCTTTTTACGGTCGCGCGGCTAGTTTTATTCCGATTGATGTTGATTCGATTCCGATTAAATCTAGTTATAGTCCCGACGAACCGGGCTATTATTATAAAGGTGTAGTCCCGGAAACAATTTTGATTGATGAGTCGGGTAAGGTTGTTTATGACGGGAAGGGACAAGTTAAATTTGAGGATGTAGATGATGTGTTTCGCGAGGTGTTTAATTTGTTACCTCGTTCGGAATCAGTGGAACTCAAGTTACGTTCTTTTAATGAGTTTAACTCGGAATTAGAAGAATAATCTTCGCTTTTTAGAGACGTTGGCTGCAACGTCTCTACATTTACCAAAAAAAATGGGTTTAAAGCCTCGCTGTTCTACGGCGACTTTGATTGAAAAGAAACTAGAAAGTTAGTACAATAGTTGATCGCGAGTAAAACGAAAATCTACGTGATTCTTCGCTCTAGTAGGTCGAAATCCCGGTAAGTAAGAAACAACGGTTAGATTGGCTCTAACGGCAGTATGACTAAACCACTGCAAGCTTTCTTCAGAGCGAGGAGCGTACTAAACTAGCTGAGTGATGGATGTTTGAAAGCATAAAACTCAAAAAAGTAAGCGCAATATATGCGGCTATATGTCAACATATTGAGCGTCTAGAGGCAACTTGACTGTGCCGGCAAGAGGAAAGAGAACTACTTGTGAATCCCCTCCCTTTAGCAACGCGGAGGGAGGGGAGTAGTCAAATCGATCGCCGATCGCGTTTTACCTAAGTTAATTAAATCTTAACCCGATCCGTAAACAAACGGTTAGACAAATTCGGTTTTCCTTCGTGGGCTATGTTTAGTTCTGGGGTGCGATCGCGTTATACACTGAGGAGTAGTCTTCTTCCTGCAAACCCATTTGCATCGCTTTGGTCACGATTTGCTGCACGCCTTCCAAACCAGTAATATCTAAATTGTCTAGTTGTGCTTGTTCGAGAAACAAATTTATGTCTTTCAGTAGATGTTTTGTGGGAAAATTAGGGTCAGCGAAATTCCGTGCTTCCATACGACTCAATTTCTTATCAAACGTCGGCGCATATAAAGCACTCGATCGCAATATTTGCATAAATTGCTCAACGTCCACCTCTTCCCTTTGAATTAAACCCAAACTTAGTGCAAAACCAGTAGTTAAAGCCGCAATTAATTGATTCAAAGCCAACTTCAGCGCCGCAGCCTTACCCACACTTCCAATTAACATTGGTTCCTCGCCAAAATGCTGTAACAATTGCAACCATTGCTGATATTGTGACTCAGATGCACCCACCATCACCAATAACTCACCGCTTTTAACTTGGGGAATACTACCCAAAACTGGCGCTTCCAGATAATTACCACCAGCCGCAACTACTTTAGCTTGAATATCTCTGCTTTGGGCAGGTGCGATCGTACCCATTTGAATTATCGTGCGATCGCGCAAACTTGTCACCGTCTCTTCAGAAAAAATAACTTGCGCGATCGCCTCCGCATCAGCCAACATTAAAATAGTACAATCAGATCCTTTAATAGCCTCCCGTGGAGTATCCGCAACCTCAGCCCCAGCCTTTTGCAAAGATGTCAACTTCGATTTAGTGCGATTATAAGCCATTACCGCCAGATTTTGCGCCAACAACCTTTCCACCATCGCCTCACCCATCAAACCCGTACCAATAACACCAACCTTCATCAAAAATCTTCCTTAAACGCGAATATTTCACCTCCACCTTACCGTCAACACCCCTTCCATATAACAAATAATCTAGCCCGCGAAGGGGGACCTAGTTCGTGTAGCCGCCCGTTTACGGGTTCGGCTATGATTGGTTTGTTTTTGCTAACTTCTCCTCACCAGACTTCCCTTGCAGAGACACCACCCTTCTCCCACTTGCAGCCTGCTTCCTCACCAAATCAGCAAAAATTGCATCCAAATCGTAATTAAAAGACTTCGCGTGTTCCTCACGAATGCGATGAATTTCTGCTAAAATCTCATCTTTACACATAATTTTCTCCTAATAATTCCAGAGGCGTACAAATTATTGGTAACGTATAGCCAAAATCCCCACAAATCTCAGCCAGCTTTTTCTGAATCTGAGCATTAGCAATATGCTTACAGTTCCAAGTTAGCAGATAATTTAACTCATGAACCGTTGCGGCGGCAATCTGAATCGCATCATTAGCAGCTTTTGCAGGAAGATTACTTCTTTGGAGAAACTCTCTTGTTAACTCTTTTACCACTTGATTAAGTTCGATTAACTCAATTCCGTCAAGCATCTCCAGACGTTTAGCCGCAATTTCCGCATCTCCACGGGCTACCTCATCCAAAACCACTTGAGAAATATAGAGAGTAAAATCATGGCGATGAAATTCCCACCAATCTCTTGTCAATTCTATATGTGCAGCCACGATTAAATTGCGCGTCGATCTGGCGGTAAGATATCCCAGGATACTCGTTTCGATGTAGACAGTTTCACTCATAGCTTGCAAGCTCTTAGTTTCTCTATCGTAACCCGAATCACGAGCCAAAATTATGCTTGAAATCAAACAAATTAGCCCGCGAAGGGGGACCTAGTCCGTGTAGCCGCCCGTTTACGGGTTCGGCTACCTGAGAGAAATTAACCTAACCCCCCAACCCCCTTCCCTCCGAGGGAAGGGGGAGTAATCATTAGTTTCGAGAATCTAAACAGTAGCAATTCTTCTCCCCTCTCCTGGTAGGAGAGGGGTTGGGGGAGAGGTTATTCCCCCAATTGCTAAAATCAAACCAGAAACAACTACACCCACCCAAAAATGCTGCAAAAAATCTGGCGGTGGCTGAAAAACCTCATCCAGCGACTTCTCTCACCCACCCCACCACCACCACCTACCCCACCTCCCCAGCCACCCCGCAAAACTGACACCGAATACGAAAACATCCTTATGGAGTTACTCGACGGTGTAGACGCTGGCTGGAGTCGCGGCAAGATCAAAGGCTTTTTAATCGGGAAAAACACCACTGATAAGAAACTAGCTGCATGGTTGCGTGATTTTGGACAACGATGGGAGTCAACCGAACAACATCGAGAATTAGGGCGACGATTGCGTAAACTGGGTAGAGAAATTGAAGGGGAATTAGGACAAGTAGCCACAGCCATTGCTACGCGACTGCAACCCGTTTCACCACCACCAGATGTGACTTTCAGCGAAGCGACAGATGCTAATCTACCTCCAGTGTCAAGAAGCCCAGAAGCAGCAGCGTTATATAATCGAGGTGGAGAGAAATATTATGCAGGAGATTTGTTAGGTGCGATCGCCGATTTTACCCAAGCCATAACCCTCAATCCTAACGACTACCAAGCATATACTAATCGAGGCAGTGTCTATGCTGAATTAGGACGCTACACAGAGGCTATTGATGATTATACCCAAGCCATAACTCTCAATCCTAACTACTACCAAGCATATTACAATCGTGGCTTTGTCTATAATGCTTTAGGACGCTATGAAGAGGCGATCGTCGATTATACCCAAGCCATAACCCTCAATCCTAACTTCTACGACGCATATACTAATCGTGGCTTTGTCTATCATGAATTAGGACGCAACGAAGAGGCGATCGCCGATTTTACCCAAGCCCTAACCCTCAATCCTCACCACTACCAAGCATATACTAATCGTGGCGCTGTCTATGATGAATTAGGACGCAACGAAGAGGCGATCGCCGATTATACCCAAGTCATAACCCTCAATCCTAACTTCTACGACGCATATACTAATCGTGGCATTGTCTATAATGCTTTAGGACGCAACGAAAAGGCGATCGCCGATTACGATCAAGCTTTGTCTATCAAACCTGATTCTTGGCAAGCTTGGAAAAATCGCGGCTGGGCAATTTTCAACAGCAGAGGCTACCAAGCAGCGATTGAAAACTGGGATGAGGGGTTAACGAAACTCAATCCCGATAACCCAGAATACCAACTCGGTTGCGGTACACTGCATTATGACAAAGGCAAGGCATACTTTTACCAGGCGAAGCGAGAAGAACATCAATGGCGTATATTTTGCCGCGAGGCGATTAAAAGTTATAGAGAAGCCCTAGCTATCTTAGAAGATAACCCGAAACTGCGGGAAACCTATCTCGAAGTCTCACAAAAATTAGTCATTGCTTATCGCAGCGTCGGCGACGAGGAAAAAGCCAAACAAACCTGGGATACTGCTATTGTCATCTTAGAAAAATGGCTTCTAGAAATCCCCGATCGCCTAAATAAAGATCGCCTCACCCGCAAATTTGACCGCTTATACCAGTTAGAAGTCGATCGCCTCGCCCAGTCTACCAACCCCACCGAAAAAATCCAAGCCTTAGTCTTAGCCGAAGCCAGGAAAAATCTCTGTCTCACTTGGATGCAACCCACCCCAGAAAGCCCCCACTATCAGGAAATTTTACCACTTCTCACCAATCGAAGCGATTCTGGGAACCAAAACCGGGCGATAATCTACTGGCATCTCAGCCCCGTAACCATCACCACCTTCATCCTCAAACCAAACGCCGAATTAAAGACTTTCTCCACCCCAACAACCATCTTCGGCGACTCTCCCGACTTTGAAACCTGGATGAAAGACTGGAAACAAGACTACGAAAACAGCCGCAAGAAAACCGCAACCACTGACACCTGGAAAAATGATATCGACTCGCGACTCAACCAACTCGCGTCAATCCTCAACTTAGCAGCAATTCAAGCCGAAATAACCCACAGCCGCGAACTAATCTTAATTCCCCATCGCGACTTACATCTACTTCCCTTACATTACTTTTTCCAAGACACCCACAACACAATTACCTACCTCCCCAGCGCCAAAATCGGCTTATCCCTCGCTACCAAACCTGCGACACCCCTCACCCCTAACGCTAAGTTACTGAATATCGAACCAGAAACCAACGCAGGTTTACTCTTTGCGGAACTTGAAGCGGCGGTTATTACTCATTTTTACCAAAAAAATACCCATTTATACGCAAACGCCGACGCAAATAATGTTATCGCTGCGATGCAACAATCTGCGGCTATTTTCCACTTTACCGGACACGCGGAACACAATTTGCAGGCTGCTAATTACTCCGCTTTAGCTTTAGCCAACCAAACCCAACTCACCCAAAAACAAATTTTCGAGTTAGAATTACCTGCGTATGAATTAGTTTGTCTTTCTGCTTGCGAAACTGGCTTAACCGGAAAGTCAGAATTAATCAGCGAATTTGTCGGTTTAGCGAGTACCTTTCTCGCGAAGCAAACCAGCTTTGTTCTCAGTACATTATGGACTGTGAATGAAATCTCGACGGCGCTGATTATAATTGAATTTTACCGCCAATTGCGAACGGGAAAAACGCCCCCGGTTGCCCTGAAACAAGCCCAAAATTGGTTGCGTAGCGTCACTTATCGAGATTTAGCGAAATGGTATCGCGAATTAGCGGCGGATGTAGCAGCTACGAATGAAGATTGTCAAGAAGATTTAGAAGCAGATGCGGCAATTATTGAGCAGGATTCAGCTAAAATGGAAGCAAATCTTCCTCCTTATCGCAGTGCGTATTTTTGGGCTGGTTTCGTCCTGACAGGTAAGGTATTGTAGGGGCAATCCCCCCGTGGTTGCCCCCGGATTATTATTACCACAGGTAAGATACTGTAGGGGCAATCCCCCCGTGGTTGCCCCTAAATTATTATTACCCCCGTGGTTGCCCCTAAATTATTATTACCCCCGTGGTTGCCCCTAAATTATTATTACCCCCGTGGTTGCCCCTAAATTATTATTACCCCCGTGGTTGCCCCTAAATTATTATTACCCGGAGTGCGAGCGTCTCGCTCGCTGCGTTTATCAATAGATATGTAATAATTGTTATTACCTGATGAGCAACATTTATCATCGCCCGATGACTAAACATTATGAGGGGCAACCACAGGGGGATTGCCCCTACGTGGGTGAAAACAATTCAGGCAATAATTAACCTTTATTTTTGTGGAAAGATGAGACAATTTGATTTTTACAGATTACAAAATAAATAGGGGCAACCACAGGGGGATTGCCCCTACGTGGGTGAAAACAATTCAGGCAATAATTAACTTTTATTTTTGTGGAAAGATGAGACAATTTGATTTTTACAGATTACAAGATAAATAGGGGCAACCACAGGGGGATTGCCCCTACGTGGGTGAAAAGAATTTAGGTTTATTTTTGAGGCGTAAAAAATGAAACAATCAGATATTCATAGATTAAAAGCTTTTTTAGTCGCGTTGGTACAATTACCAGCAACTTTACCCGACGATTTACATCAAGAAATTAACGCTTTAGGAAATTATCGAGATCCGGAATTATTGATTAAACAAATCAAACTTTTAGTCAAACGTGCAGAAATTAATCAATTCTATGACAAAGCTTACCAGGAATTCAGATCGCACTATCATGCTCAACCAAAAGATAAAATTATGCGTCCCGCGAAAGGAAGTTTAGAAACGGCGCAAGAAAATGCAGAAGATGAAGAAACAAATGTTTCCCTTCCTGCGACAGTAGTGGTAGAATCAATTGATAAATTAAGCGATATTTTTCAAGGCGATGTTATAGAAAACTCGCGGAAATCTTACGAGCAATTTCAAGCAAATCCACCAGAAAATATAACGACTCCAGATTACTGTAATTGGGCTGAACATTTGTGCAAACTTTAATTGGCTATCCTCAACTTTTTCTCTTTGCTTATCAACTGCGAGAACCTAACACCAAAGAATACAAATCTTGGTTAGCGGAGTTGGAGGATTTACGTCAACGTTTGCAAATTCCCAGCGAGGCTAAATACCACCAAAATCGCGATTATTATTTCCAAACCTATCAACTAGAAGGTATTTACAATTACCTCGATTTTGGCGATACAGATAATCTTTTAGTCGGCTGTTCTTTTTTACACCAAAAACCTGCCGATGTCAACTGTTTGGAACAATTTAAAACCAAGCTCGATATTCAAGCAAATATTGGCAAAGTTTGGCTAATTTTAGGACATTTAGACTTTCCTAATAGCACCGCACCGGAAACATTAGCTCAAACCATTTATCAAACTTTTAATCCGACAAAAAACACGGTAGATTTGCAAACTGGTACATTAGCGAATATTCCTTTTTTTGCCGATCTTGAGTCAAATATTATAATTTTTCTTGCGCCAAATCAAGACATTTTAGATAAAATAACTAGCTTTTATTACGAACTACTTCGTCTCTTTTCCTATCAACAAAAAATCGCCTGGATCGAGCAACAAAGCCGGATAATTAAAGAAAAATCAGTAAGCGAAGGGTTCTTTCTTCATCCTGATGAAATTACTAAAGAAGTTAAAACAAATCCACAATTATTTTTAGATATAGCTCAATTACAAGAATTAAAAAAACATTTACTGGAAAATTTAGGTAAACTAACCAAATATACGATAGGAACAGAAGGTTTAGCCGTCCAATTACAAAGCTTGAAAACTAATCTTAACAGCTACGAAAAACGCTTACAAGTTATCCAAAAAAAAGCCAGCGAAATCGGTGAAACTGATTTAAAATTACTCGCAGACTTCCAAAATATTATTGCACCAAGATACCTGAATCAAATCGAACGCGACTATGCGAGTTTATCTCCCGGTTTAAAAGTACGGGAACAATATATCAATACTATCAGAGGATTGGTGGAAATTTCGCAAGCGGAGCGCGATCGCCGCAGCGAAACCCAAAACCGTCATTTCCAAAACAAAGTCGCTTACATCGGCGTTGGCTTGGGTACAGCCTCCGTTACAGCTTCCTCTGTGGCTAACTTCGCCGAAGAAATCAGAGAGTACCCGCCTTTCAACTCCCGCGCCATTGTACCACTTCCCGCACCCTGGCTCAACTTCAGCGTCGCTCTCACAATTAGCATTTTAGTCGGCTTAATTTCTGGGGGTTTGACATGGTTACTCTTACCCCGCGAAAAATAAACTAGCTCTCGTTCCTAGGCTCCGCCTAGGGACGCACCTCCAGAGGCTCTGCCTCGATAAAATGGGTGGAGGCAGGAGCCTCCGTAAGAGTTCCCCGGCGGAGCCAGGGAACCAGGGAAGGTGGAACCAGGGAAATAAATTAGCTCTCGTTCCTAGGCTCCGCCTAGGGACGCACCTCCAGAGGCTCTGCCTCGATAAAATGGGTGGAGGCAGGAGCCTCTGAAAGGGTTCCCCGGCGGAGCCAGGGAACCAGGGAAATAAATTAGCTCTCGTTCCTAGGCTCCGCCTAGGGACGCACCTCCAGAGGCTCTGCCTCGATAAAATGGTGGGAGGCGGAGCCTCCGTAAGAGTTCCCTGGCTCCGCCAGGGAACCAGGGAAGGTGGAAAAATAATCTTACACGGTTAGAGGTATATTTTATGGAAGAAATCCTAACTCTGAAAAATTTACTACTTAAGGGAGATATTAAAGGATCGCTAGCTATTGTTGAAGAACTCGAAGAAATGAGTAAAAACGATCTGATAAATAATATTCGTAGTCATGCTATCATACTCTTATTACATCTGATTAAACAACAAGCAGAAAATCGCTCTACTCGTTCTTGGGATGTTTCAATTCGCAATTCAGTGCGAGAAATTCAGCGCAAAAATAAGCGACGCAAAGCTGGAGGTTATTATTTAACTTCTGAAGAGTTACGAGAGACTTTAGCCGAGGCTTATTTGAATGCTATTGATGAAGCTTCTTTAGAGGTAGAAGGGGGGCGTTATCTTACTGAAGAATTAGCAAATTTGGTTAACAAAGAAGAAATTATTAATTCTGCTTTAAATTTGATTTCAACCAGTGAAGTTTAACTGGAGGCGGAGCCTCTGAAAGGGTTCCCCGGCGGAGCCAGGGAACGAGAATAAATTTATTCCCACTCGATAGTTCCAGGCGGTTTCGAGGTAATATCGTAAACGACACGATTAACGCCTTTCACTTCGTTAACAATGCGATTCGAGATTACCTCTAAAAGATCGTAAGGCGATCGCGACCAATCCGCAGTCATCCCATCTTCGCTGGAGACAAAACGTAGTACAATCGGATAAGCGTATGTACGGCGATCGCCCATAACTCCTACACTGCGAATTGGCAACAATACCGCAAATGCTTGCCAAAACTCATTATACAGTCCCCACTTACTAATCTCATCGCGAACGATGAAATCCGCATCCCGTAAGATATTCAGCTTCTCCGCCGTAACTTCACCGAGAATGCGAATTGCTAAACCGGGACCCGGAAAAGGATGACGTTGGATAATTTCTGCGGGTAAACCGATCGCTTTCCCAACTTTACGCACTTCGTCTTTAAATAGTTTACGCAAAGGCTCGACTAATTTAAAGCGTAAATTTTTCGGTAAACCACCGACATTGTGGTGACTCTTGATTTTCACCGCAACTCTTTCCCCAGTTTTGGGATCGACATTCGTATCGGCAGATTCGATCACATCAGGGTAAAGTGTACCTTGAGCGAGATAGTCAAAAGGTCCCAAACGTTGCGATTCTGATTCAAAAACGCTGATAAACTCATGTCCAATCCGACGACGCTTTTCTTCAGGATCGGTTACACCTTTCACTTGTTCGAGAAAGCGATCGCGTGCGTTAACATATTCTACCGGAATATGGAACTGCTCATTAAATATCTTCAACAATCGCTCAGGCTCACCTTTACGCATAAAGCCTTGGTCGATAAACATACAAGTTAGTTTGTCACCGATCGCGCGATGAAGCAAGAAAGCCAAAGTTGAAGAGTCAACACCACCAGAAAGCGCTAACAAAACTCGTTTATCGCCAATCTTTGCCTTAATTTCGCGAATCGACTCTTCGACAAAAGCTTCTGTGGTCCAAGTTGGCTCACAATCACAAATATGATAAACAAAATTACGAATTAAAGCGATCCCGCCGATAGAATGAACAACTTCCGGATGAAATTGGACACCATAGAGTTTCCGATCGTGATCCGCGATCGCCGCACAAGGTGTATTCTCAGTATGAGCCAAAATTTCAAATCCAGCAGGTAACTCCGTACAAGAGTCACCATGACTCATCCACATCGTCGCACCATCTTCCACATTTGTCAGCAAATCGGTAGGATCGTCAATAAACAGCGAAGCTTTCCCATATTCACCGCGTTTTGCTCTTTCTACACCACCACCTAACTGTTGCACCATCAACTGCATTCCGTAACAGACACCGAGAATAGGAATTCCCAGATGCCAAATTTCGCGATCGCATTTCGGTGCCAGGTCATCGTAAACTGAATTAGGACCCCCAGAAAGGATGATTCCTTTGGGATTAAGCTGACGCAACTGCTCTGCTGTCGTACGATAAGAAAGTACCTCAGAATATACTTGAGTTTCCCGAATTCTACGAGCAATCAATTCTGAATATTGAGAGCCAAAGTCAAGAATAACAATCATTTGCCGATTAAGGCTCTTAGTTATCGGCTTTGTTGGTAAAGCCTCAGCCTGGTTGGATAATTTTTCTGTCTGGGTAGTCACGGTTAAAATTGAATTTGCAAGGGGTTTGTGGAGCCTTTCAGCAACCAATTGTTTAGCGATACAACAAACATCTATTCGGTGGAGGAATAGATGCACAAAAGCTGTTTAATTTAGTCGCGCATTAATTTTTGTATATTCTTGCAATTTTAGCACAATTTGGCAAGCAAAGTAGTTACCTTTGAACTTTGGGCGATAATTTTTCTTTCTCGTCCAAAAAGAATTGCCCCAACCTCAACTTCACTTTCACAGTGCTTCTGGATATAATCTTGAGAGCGAGTAGCAATCTCTGTCGCCAACTTACCATAAACTTGTTCTACCCACGTACTCGCACTGTCAGTATCTATCTCCCGCAATAACTGCAACGCTGCTTCCGTAGTTGGACAAGCAAATATTTGCTGCAAAATAGAAGTTGGTAAACCACACTCAGCACAATAAGCAGTCAAAATTTCTAATCTCCCATCAGCAAGATGGTGATGCGTATGAAAAATTCCTCCCGCTAACTTAATCAGTTTACCGTGATAGCCAAACAGCAAAAGCGACTTTACTTGCGAAATTCCCGCCGCAACTAACATAGCACCAATCCAATTCGCCGTTTTCACCAAATATTTGGCGTCAATACCTAGCCTTTGCGCCAAGTTTAAACCATTTTCGCCCAAACAAAACACGAGAATCTCGCTATTTTCTGCCTTCTGCTGTAACTCTTCCCGATACAATTCTAACTGCTCCGGAGCGCTCAAAGGTTGCGAAATTCCCGTAGTCCCCAGCAGCGAAAGTCCCTCCAACACCCCAAAAGCCGCATTAGAAGTTCGTTGTGCCAAGCGGCGACCTTCAGGTAAAATAATTGTCACCTCAATTTTTTCCTCTGATTTCAGGTAAGGCGCAAGATTAGCTCGCAATAACTTCTCAGCATAACTATAAATAGCAGCTTTTCCCTCAGCAGTAACTATGCGTCCAATTCCTTCTCCACCTTTAATCGTAATTTGGTGAGGATGTAAAGAGGTTGGCTGTAAAGTTTCTACCAAAGCCCAAATTGGAGTATCGCGAGTTAGATCCAGATTAGCACCAGGATCGCTGCGCGTCACAGCTAAAGCCATTCGGGAGTTGAGAGGTGCAACTTGTTGAATGGGAATATTTACAGTTTGCGGAGGTTGAATTAAATCTATCGTTACCGTATCAATTTGCTGTTCGCCACGCAAGCATTTCAGCGCCGCTACTGCCGCAGCACAAGCAAAAACAGGTAAAGTATATCCAGAATGAGGTGTATTTTCTTTAATCTCCTCGTTTGTCATGAAAATTCCTCTAATTAGAAATTTTTAGTGCGGGCATCTTGCCCGCTAGTGCTAAAATTACGTCTACTGCCGCAGCACTAGCAAAAATAGGTAAAGTATATCCAGAATGAGGTGTATTTCCTTTAATTTCCTCGCTTGTCATGAAAATTCCTTTAATTAGAAATTTGTAGTGGGGGCATCTTGCCCGCTAGTGCTAAAATTACGTCTACTGCCGCAGCACTAGCAAAAACAGGTAAAGTATATCCAGAATGAGGTGTATTTTCTTTAATTTCCTCGCTTGTCATGAAAATTCCTCTAATTGGAAATTTTAGGGAAGTATCGTTAAATAGCTAACTCGATCTGATTGAATTAAATTAAAGTGTCTGCGGTCTAAGGTTAATATTTTAGTAAGGGAGTAGCGCTCGGCTAACACTAATAAACTAGCATCAACTAACCCCAATGGTAAATCTCGATAACGACCCATAATTTCACTCGCTTTACCTAAGTCTACTAAGTCGAAAGGCAGCAAATGAAAATTATCGTTGTTTACATCTTTTAAAAAAGCTCTAGCCACTCGTTCGCCAAGATACTTGGTAGCTAAATAATCGACTTCGGGTAATATAGTTACAGGAACAAAAACTTGTTTATTTTTAATGGCTTTTTTCGCTAATTCATGATAGCTGTCATCTCGGTCTAATAGCGCAATAATACCACTCGTATCTGCGATTAATCCTCTTGCCATAATAATTCTTGACAGCGTTTTGATAAATCTGTTCGACCACTTGCTCCCATACCTACCGATGATGGTAAAGTTTGTTGGGTAGTAGTTTCTGTTATTTGTTGGTCTTGAGTGGAAGCTTCTGAAATAATAACATTAGTCTCTACTACATTCCCAGACTCTTGTTCGAGAGCCTGTACAATTAAACGAGCAATCATTTCTTGTTTTTCGGTTGGTAAACTTGAGAGTTTTTCGAGGGCTTGTTGGAGTAATTCTGTCATAATTTTCACTATCAGGATTTAGAGCTTGACACTTTCTGGCTAAATCGGAGATTTTAGACAGGATAATAATATTTTACTATTCCGTTAAGTAACGTGGTCTGGCAGAACTAGGGTAGAGGAAAAATATTTTCAGTAATTTGTATCCTAAGATTAAGAACTAACTGAGAAATATTTTAAAGATGAACCAAGTAGATTATTTGCGAATCAGCCTCATCGATCGCTGTAATTTTCGCTGTCAGTATTGTATGCCAGAAGGGGCAGAACTGGATTATCTACTGCAACAGGAATTGTTATCTCATGCAGAATTACTCACTTTACTCGCGGAAGTGTTTATTCCGCTTGGGTTTCGCAAGTTTCGGCTGACTGGGGGCGAACCGTTGTTGCGTCCGGGTGTGGTAGATTTAGTTAAGGATATCGCTGCGCTGCCGGAAACGGAAGATTTGGCGATGACAACGAATGCTTTTTTACTCGCGAAAATGGCTCAACCGCTTTATGATGCCGGGTTGCGCCGCATTAATATTAGCCTGGACTCGCTGAATCCTGACACTTTTGACAAAATTATCGGAAATCGCAGTAGAAGCCGTTGGAAGCAAACGTGGTTGGGCATACAGGCGGCTTATGAAGTGGGGTTCAACCCTTTAAAATTAAATGTGGTAGTGATTCCTGGTGTCAATGATGGGGAAGTGTTAGACTTAGCTGGATTAACTTTAGAGCGAAATTGGCACGTCAGATTTATCGAATTTATGCCGATTGGAAATCAAGCATTATTCAGTGAAAATGCGTGGATACCCTCGGAAGAATTACGTCATCAGATTAGATTGCGATGGGGTTTAGAAGCGTCTCAGGTGCGCGGAAACGGTCCTGCGGATGTGTTTAAGATACCTGGTGCAAAGGGAACTTTAGGCTTTATTTCGCAAATGTCAGAATGTTTTTGCGATCGCTGCAACCGAATGCGTCTTTCTGCTGATGGTTGGTTGCGTCCCTGTTTACTCAATGAATCCAACCAAATTAATCTTAAAGCAGCTTTGCGCGATCGCGTCAAGACCTCGGAGTTAAGAAGCAAAGTTAGCCACCTGCTAGCGATTAAACCAGAAATTAACTTTAAGCAGCGAGACTCAGGCACTACTACAGGCATTTATACTCGTACCATGTCGCAAATTGGCGGTTAGGATAACTGCAAGTAGAGACGTTCGAGGTAACGTCTCTACACTCGTCGGATGATGATTAAACTTTCCGAGAATAATACTCAACCACGAGTAGTTCATTAATTTGCAAAGCTATCCACTCGCGTTCGATAACCCCATTCACCTTACCCGTCATCGTATTTTTATCAAATTCGAGGTGGCTAGGTAAATTAGCCAAACCGGGATATTGCATATTAGCTTCAACGAGTTTGCGAGAGCGATCGCGATCGCGTACTGCAATTACATCTCCAGGGCGACATTGATAGCTAGCAATATTAACTACTCTACCATTGACAGTAACATGACCGTGATTTACTAACTGACGCGCTCCGGGAATTGTTCCAGCCATTCCTAAACGAAAGACTGTATTATCCAAGCGCATTTCTAAAAGTTCTAATAACGCTGTACCTGTGGAACCCGTGGAACGACGAGCTTTCCGAACGTAGCGTATTAGTTGCTTTTCCGTTATACCGTAGTTTAAACGCAGTTTTTGCTTTTCTTCTAAGCGTACAGCATATTCAGAACGCTTACGTCGTCCTTGACCGTGTTCTCCGGGAGGATAAGAACGACGTGCTGTTTTACGAGTTAATCCTGGTAGTTCTCCTAGACGACGTGTCACCCGCAAGCGCGGTCCGCGATATCGAGACATATAGTTTTCTTTCTCCTGTGATTTTCTTAAATACCCAAAGATACAATTATAAACCAGCTTGACTGGAAATGTAAAATACGAAGTCCGGAAGATTCAATTTCCTAGTTAACAGTTTAACCTGAAAAAAAAAAGTGGACGATCGGGAAAACTAAAAAATGACTCAGGAAAATGATTTAAGAATTGTCTCGCTCCTACCTTCAGCAACAGAAATTGTCGCTGTTTTGGGCTTAACAGAAAAGTTGGTTGGTGTTTCTCATGAATGTGACTATCCACCGGAAGTCAAAAATTTACCTATTTGCACGGAAGCCCGATTAAACAGTGCGAAACCTAGTGTGGAAATTGATGCTGATGTCGCTGATTTAATAGCCCAAGCTTTGAGTATTTATCAAATCAAAACTGAGACAATCGAGCAGTTAAAACCAACTCATATTATTACCCAAGATCAATGTGATGTTTGTGCGGTTAGTTTTGGCGATGTGGAAAAAGCGGTTGACGAATTAACTCAAAGTAATCCGAAAGTTATATCTTTGCAACCTAATTTATTAACTGAAGTTTGGGCAGATATCAAGCGAGTTGGACGTAGTTTAAATGTTGAATCTCAACCTGTTTTAAAACAATTACAAGCGCGAATTGATGCCTGTACTAACAAAACCAAGGTTCTCTCAGAAGTTAGTTTACCATCTGTAGTGGCGCTGGAATGGATCGATCCCTTAATGGCATCGGGTAATTGGATTCCCGAAATGATTAAATTAGCAGGGGGAAAAACTGAGTTTGGCTTAGTTGGAGAACATTCGCCTTATTTAGAATGGGAAAATCTGGTGAAAGCAGATCCAGAAGTAATTATAATTATGCCTTGTGGCTTTGATTTACAACGCACTCGTCAAGAAATTCAGGCTTTAACTGAAAAAGCAGAATGGTCAAATTTGCAAGCGGTGAAAAATAAGCAAGTTTATCTGACTGATGGCAATGCTTATTTTAATCGTCCGGGACCGAGATTAGGAGATTCTTTAGAAATATTAGCGGAAATTTTGCATCCAGATTTATTCAGTTTTGGCTATGAAGGAACTGCTTGGGAACGCTTGCAAAAATAACTGTCAACGACAAAATGTTAATAAGAATTTTGTCGTTGAGTAAGCTGAAATTTAACTAATTTCCCCAGGAAGTAACTTCAATTTTGCCAGCAGGTGAAAAGATGACTTGAAACTGAGCGAGAGGCTCATCTTCGTTTGTTGGGGATGTAAGTAACTCAGTCAGGGGAGTGTCGCTAACACGAGATTCAGCTAGTTTACTTAGAGGTTGATAATCAACAATTTCTCCATCTTGAGTAGCGCTAATGAGGTAAACTAATTCTTGCTCGAAAGCAGGTTTATTATTCCAGCTTGCGTTGAGGCGATCGTAAAGTTTAATTCTCAAGGCTTCGATTTCACTGCGATCGCTAATTTCGGCTGAGTTAGATATGGGAGCCGTACTTTCACAAGCATCGGCAAAATCAGAGGGAATTTGACCGCGTAGACCAGTTACAATCGAACTGGTGTTGATACAATTTGCTAGTTGACGTTGCCCGATTTGGATAAACCAGAGATACTCGTCTAGGGTTTCAGGACGTGCTTGCTCTTGACAGTCTTGCCATTTAATCTGGGCATTTTCTGCGTCTCCCTGAGCTTGGTAGACTTCGGCTAACATACAATCAGCCATTGCTCCCCCGATTTGATATCCTTCAATTCGATCGTCGAGTTCGATCGCTCTTTTGAGTTCTTGTTCCGCTTCAGCATATCTTTTTTGCTCCAGCAGTACCCAACCGAGATTGCGGTGGAGTTGATATCTGATGTTAGAATTCTCTTCTCCTTGGGCGCGAGCGCGTTGTAATCCAAGTCTGAGCAAGGTTTCGGCGATTAGGGGGTCTTTTCTTCCTTTGACAGGATCGAATCGTTGAATATACAAGCGTCCGAGATTATTAAAGCCTTCGGGATCGCCTACAGAAAGGGCTTCTTCGTACTGATCGATCGCTTCGTCGAGTTCGCCTACAGATTCGTAAACTTTTCCTAACTCAAGATTGTATCTAATTTCATCGGGATCGAGTTCGATCGCTTGTTGATACTTTTCTTCGGCTGTGGAGAGATCGCCTTCTTCGTATGCTGCTAGCCCTTGACTATAGAAAAATTGAGGTAAAAAGTAGCGGTATTGGTGATAGGTGAATAAGCAGATAATTGCAGAAAAGCCACAGATTGCTTCGCTTTGAAAGCGATCGGGAATGTGAAAATTGTTGAGAATACTTTTGACTTTTTCTTGTCCGTCTGTGGTAACTAAACCTCGTCCGAGTAAAGCGATTCCTGCACCTTGGCTGAGGGTAGCAAAAGTTTCTGTCCAACTAATGCCGTTGACGGAGATGGCTTGAAGTATACTTACAGTGAAGCTAGCGGTTAAGCCCAAGCAAGCTGCGGCGAGACTGTTCCACAACCAGTCCAAACGATCCCAAGGATCGATTTCTGTCTCGGGTTGGAAGTACCACCACCAAGCTGATTCTGGCGGATTTAAGCTTTCTCGCCAAGTTTCCAGTTTGCCAACTTTGGTGATATTGGGGGCTTGTTCCTGCAAACGGTTGTCTAAGTCGAAGAGTTTGGCGATCGCTTCGGGATCGGCTGCGGTTTCTGAAGAGAGTGCTGCGGCGATCGCGTCTCTGGCTAGCAAAACTTCTAAAACTTGTTCTGAGGTGGATTTGAATTCGGCTTGCTCAATTTCATTAACGGCTTTGGCGTAACGAACGAGATCCCGATTGAATTTCGATTCATTGGTTTGATTAGTCACAGTCATCCTGGCACAAGCGAGATTTAGACGATACGAAGGAAGCGATCGCCTTTAAGCAAAAGTATAACTTTTGGTAGATGCGATCTATTTAACTTTTATTTATATCTCATTTACTTGTATTTTNCTTTTGTAACGAACGACTGCCAAAAGCGTGTCAAGGTAAAGTTTCGCGATAGAAAGCCAAAAAACCGACCCCCAGACAGTGTTAGGAATCGGTTTTCTGTTGCTAATAGTTATTGTTTTGCTTAGCTTTTGTTCAGAAAAGCTTGAACTTGTTGGATAGCAGCAGCGCCGATGTTAAACAACGCCCAGCTTGCAGCCGCGATTACCGGAAGAAAAACAACAATCAATCTCCAATCCATTTTTTCTTACCCTCTCTTGATAAAAATTTTAAGTATCTTAAACTATTCTCATATTTATATTTAGCACAATTGCGAAGATTTGCAAGAGTTTTTTTACTAAATGTTGCCTAATGCTGCTCAAGATGAAGGACTAAAGCCGAGATCACTACCTTTCCCGGCGTGAACCAGGGCAAGTTTTTCATACTTTTGCGCGTGTTCGATTAGTTCGGCGGCTTGGGTTTCGCTCACTTCGCGCAGTTGTTTGGCGGGAATGCCAACCATTAAACTCCGGGGAGGAACGTCTTTCGTCACCACACAACCTGCGCCAATAATACTCCCCTTACCCACACGCACGCCATCTAAAACGATCGCGCCAATACCAATCAAACAACCTGTTTCAATATGAGCCGAATGCACCACAGCCCGATGTCCCACGGTGACATAATCTTCGAGAATTGTCGGTTTTCCGGGATCGCCATGCAAAATAGCGCCATCTTGAATATTAGTATGTGCGCCAATTTCGATCCTTTCCACATCTGCGCGCGCGATCGCCCCATACCAAACACTCGCGCCAGTTTTAACAATCACATTGCCCATAACTACCGCATTAGGGGCGATAAAAGCCGCTTGAGATAAATCAGGATCGGACCAATAACTAGCCCCAGAAGAGAAAATATCGCGATCGCTACTCATGAATTACCAAAACTAGCAATGCTCAAAGAGTTTACCATAAGT